>JAGOIM010000071.1 GCA_017995665.1 Anaerolineaceae bacterium
CCGGGTTATGAGCCCGACGAGCTACCTCTGCTCTACCCCGCAATGGAAAGGATAGTATAGGACATTTAAGCGCATAAGTCAAGCCCATTATACAGGGAGCAGGGAACGGGGAGCTGGGAGCGGGACTTATCTTTGGCAACAGATTCCGAGGATACTGTTTCACTTTTGATTCCGACACTTTTACTTGACAAAAAAGTAACAGACGATATAACAGAAGCTGTATAGATTGTTACAAAAATAACAAATTCGCTACTGGAAACAGCCAGCATAAAAGTAAAAAAACAAAGTAAAAGGAAAAAATTTCTAATGAAGAATATGTTCGATTTGGCAGACAAAGTTGCAGTAGTTACCGGAGCTTCTTCTGGTCTTGGTGTTCAATATGCTAAGTTGTTGACAGACAACGGTGCCGATCTTGCCATTTTGGCTCGTCATGAAAATAAGCTTGAGGAAGTCAAGAAAGAAATTATTGCTATGGGTCGCAAATGCGAAGCTTACCATTGTGATGTTTCCAAAGAAAAAGATGTCGTTAACAACTTTGCAAAAATTGAAAAAGATTTCGGCAAAATTGACATTTTAGTCAATAATGCCGGTGTGGTTTATCCCGGAAATGACACTAAAGATTGGGACATGGTGATGGACATCAATCTGCGCGCCGTTTTCCTGACCGTTCGTGAAGCTATGAAGGGTATGGTTGAGCGTAATTATGGCAAAATCATCAACATTTCTTCCGTTGCAGGTTTGAACGGTATGGCATATATGCTATATGCCCAGTTACAACGCTTCCAAAGGTGGCGTCATCGTTTTGACTAAATCTCAGGCGATGGATGGTGCTGAACACGGGGTTACAGTCAATTGTATTTGCCCAGGCGTCTTTGAGTCCGAAATGACCCAGGAAACTTTTGGCGGTCACGTTGATGACTCCGCTTGCGGTGGCACGGCGATGAAACGTATTGTCCGTGAAGGTGAATTGAACGGCGCTATGCTTTATTTTGCCTCCGATGCGTCCAGCTACACCACCGGTCAAGCTTTGGCTGTTGATGGCGGTTGGACTTCTTACGTCCCCTAAATCTCGCTTTAGATAAAATGAAGCCTTCGGAATTTTACTCTCCGAAGGCTTTTTTGTTTGCTGATTAAATTTGCAATGTCATTTCTAATGGAAAAAGGCAACACTCACGCCGTCTCCGCCTTCTTCTTCTCCGCCTCGCTCCCAACGGGAAACGTAGGGAGAATATAAAAGCACTTGCCGGACGGATTCGCGCAAGGCTCCGGTGCCTTTGCCGTGAATGATTCGGCCAAATGGTAAACCGGAACTATAGGATTGTTCAAGGTATCGATCAAGTTCATCGAGAGCGTCTTCAACGCGCAAACCACGCAAATCGAGCTCCATCTTTCCTTGGGGAGCACTTGGCAGGTTTGTTCGCCCGACGCTTTCCTGGGGCTTTACCGGCGGTTCTTCCGATTCTGTCAGGACCACGCCGGGGCGGACGAAATCGTAGGCGTAGAGCCTGAGTCGCAATGAACCGGCTTGAATCTCATATTGTTCCCCGTCAATGCCAGTGATTGTTCCCTCAATTCCCAGTTTTTTGATTTTGACTTTTTGCCCAAGCTGGAGGGGGCCACTCTGCCTGTGCTTTGCCTGGGGTTGTTTTCGCCGTTGGCTTTTCTTTTCAACTTGCTTTTGTTCTAAGTTTTCAAGCTCAACTTCTACTTTTTTTAGCTCAGCTTTGCGTTCGGGTTCGGTTTGCAGATGGCGAATTGTTTTAGTTAACGTGCGAATTTGGTCGCGCAGTTCTTGCAGCTCATCTTCGGCTTGGGCATGAGCTTTTTCCAAAATATTGTCGCGTTCTTCTTCCAGCTTGTCGAGACGACTGTCCAGCTCAGCCTCTTTAAGCTTAATTTCTTTGAGCGTTTTTTCTGACTCGGAGAAATTTTTATGGGCGAGATTGCGCTGATGATGGATTTCTTCGAGCAAATCATCCACCTGGAGATCATCCGGATTGATATCTTTTCGGGCGGCTTCCAAAATTTCTTCGTCCAAACCCAACCTTTCGGCAATTGCCAAGGCGTTGGAACGACCCGGAAGTCCGATTGTCAGGCGATAGGTTGGCATAAGCGTTTCGAGATCGAATTCGAGGCTGGCGTTGGTAACATGAGCCGTTCCATGCGCATAGGCTTTTAGTTCGGGGAAATGTGTCGCAATAATGCTGGTGATGCTTCTTTTTAGCAAAGCGTCAAGAACCGCTCTTGCCAGGGCAGAGCCTTCTTGCGGGTCGGTTCCGGAACCAAGTTCATCCAGTAAAACCAGCGAACGCGAGTTTGCTTTTCGCAAAATGCGCACCAACTGGCTGATATGTCCGGAAAAAGTTGAAAGCGATTGTTCGATACTTTGCTCATCGCCAATATCGGCGAAAACATCTTGAAAAACGCTAAGACTCGAGCCTTCGCGTACCGGGATTTGCATACCGGCTTGCGCCATCAGCACCATCAAACCGATTGTCTTTAGGGTTACGGTTTTACCGCCGGTGTTCGGACCGGTTAGAACGACGGCAAAAGTGTTGTCGTCCAGCTCAACATCAATGGGGATAGCTTTTGCCGGGTCTAAAAGAGGATGACGCGCCCGAATAAGATGGATTCGGCTGCCGGGGTGGAGAGAATCGTCACGTTTCTCGAAAGGCAGCAATTCCGGTTCGGTTGCATTCAAATCAAAAGCATAGCGCGCTTTCATAAAAATCAAGTCGAGCTCACCCATTGTTTCGCTGGTCAGAATCAACTCTTCTGCCTTTTGGCCAATTTCGGCGCTGAGATTGCGTAAAACTTTCAGAATCTCATCCCGCTCATCCAACTCGAGTTGACGATATTTGTTATTCCATTCGACAACAGCCAGGGGTTCGACAAAAAGGGTTGCTCCGGAGGAACTTTGGTCGTGGATGATGGATTTAATTTGTCCTTTATGCTCTGCTTTGAGCGGAATGACGTAACGCCCGCCTCTTTGAGTGATAAGCGCTTCCTGGAGCATTCGCGAGGTTGAGCTATCAGTAAGATAGCGATTCATGCGGTCCATCAGGCGCGAATGGGTGATCTTTAGTTCTGATCGAATACCAGAGAGACTTGGAGAGGCACTATCCAGGACTTCGCCACGCTCGTTGATGGTTTTATTAATCAAATTGATTAAGCCGTGCCCATCCGAGAGATGCTCAGCCATTTCAGCCAACAAGGGCGCGGCTTCGCGCTTTTCAAGCAACAGGCGACGGACATCGCGCGAAGCGACCAGACTGTTGCGGATTGAAAGAATGGCTGGAGCTTCGAGCGTCATTTGTCGCTGGCTTTGCTCTGCCATGAGGCGCATATCCACGGCACCACGAAAATGGAGTTCGGGGCTAAGCAGCAGAAGTTCGCGCGCCTGCCGGGTTTGCGCCTGGTAGGTCAGGGCTTTTTCGAGACTGCTGCTTGGGCGCAGTTTGGCCGCCATTTTTTCAGAGAGCTCAAAACTTGCATAGGCTTGCAAGCGTTCGAGGACTTTATGAAATTCGAGCAAAATCAGACTTTTAGGATTCATCGAAGAAAGTTTATCACAATAGGGGTCGTCAACAAAAAATCGGACAAAAACTTAAGAGACATTGATTCTGATTTCCTGTTTCCCGTTTCCCGCACACCACTTGGCATATCCAGGCTAATGATAATCTAGCTAAAACTGTAAGCTATCCCCCCGGATAATGTGTAAACAATCAGCCCGGTCTATATATAAAACCACAGCCTAACGCTTTCCGCTTGACAAAAATTTCACAACCGGTATAATAGAGCTAACATCAATTGTTACAAAAGTAACAAACAAGCTGCTGGTTACAGCAAGCATAAAAGTATAAAAATAAAAAAAGGAAATTATTCTAATGAAAATGTTTGATTTGACAGGAAAAGTCGCAGTAGTCACCGGAGCCTCTTCTGGCCTTGGTGTTCAGTTCGCCAAAGTTTTGGCTGAAGCAGGCGCAGATGTTGCTATTTTGGCTCGTCGTAAAGACCGTCTTGAGGAACTCAAGAAAGATATTCTTGTTACCGGACGAAAATGTGAAGCCTATGCGTGTGATGTCTCTAAAGAAGAAGACATTGTGAATGCGATTGCTAAAGTTGAGAAAGATTTCGGCAAAATTGACATTTTGGTCAATAATGCCGGTGTGGTTTATCCAGGAAATGACACTGGCGATTGGGACAAGGTTATTGCTGTCAATTTGCGCGGTGTTTTCTTGACCGGTCGTGAAGTTATGAAAGGCATGCTTGCTCGCAATTATGGCAAAATCATCAACATCGCATCCGTTGCCGCTTTGGCTGGTTGCATGGGAATGCCAAGCTACAACGCTTCCAAGGGCGGCGTAATCAGTTTGACCCGTTCACAGGCGATGGATGGCGTTGAACATGGCATCACTGCTAATTGTATTTGCCCGGGTGTCTTTGGCTCAGAAATGACCGAAGGTTTCGTTGGTGGTACGGTTGATGACAGTGCTTGCGGTTCCACACCAATGAAACGTATTGGCCGCGAAGGTGAATTGAACGGCGCTATGCTTTATTTTGCCTCCGATGCCTCCAGCTACACCACCGGTCAAGCTTTGGCTGTTGATGGTGGTTGGACTTCTTATTTACCCCAGTAAGATTAAGTTTTAGATAAAACGAAGCCTTCGGAGAGTGAAAATCCGAAGGCTTTTTTGTTTGATGACTAAATCCGCAAGCCTATTGCTAATGAAAAAGGTAAACCGGAACTAAAGGATTGGTCAAGTTAGAAAACGACTTTATCACATATGCAGTTCACAGTTGACAGAATGTAGTTCACAACCGTCTTCAACCAAAAAATCGGACAAAAACTGAAGAGGCACTGATTCTGATTTCCTGTTTCCTGTTTTCCGCTCCCTAATCCCGGCTCCCCGCTAACTGCTTCCTGACTAATATCCATTTTCCTCCCCTAAAACAGGCTAACCCCTTTATAATTGTAAAGATATTGTAAAAGGAGAGTTTTGTGGAATTTTTACAAGAAGCTTTAAAAAACCCAGCCTTGTTGGTCTCGGTTTTACTAACTTTTGGTGTAATCTTGGTCAATGGCTGGACAGATGCACCTAACGCTATCGCCACATCAATTTCTACCCGGGCGATAAAACCCAGGAATGCCATCATTATGGCGGCGATATTCAACTTTTTGGGCGTGTTTGTGATGACGATGATCAACAGAAGCGTTGCAATGACGATTAGCAACATGGTTGATTTTGGCACAGATCCTAAGATTAGCTCGATTGCTCTGAGCGGTGCCCTCGCTTCTATTGTTATATGGGCGACGGCAGCTTCTTATTTCGGAATCCCAACTTCTGAAAGCCATGCTTTGATAGCCGGCTTGACCGGTGCTGCGGTTGCTTATCATAATAGTTTTGTGGGCGTGAATGGCGCGGAATGGGTGAAGGTCTTGCTCGGACTAGTGCTCTCCACTGTGGGTGGCTTTGGTTTGGGCTGGCTGATTAGCAAATTGGTTCAGACATTATTTAAACATAGCGACAGACGTAAAACGAATAAGATTTTCAAAAAAGCCCAGGTTGGCGGTGCCGCTGCAATGGCTTTTATGCATGGTGCTCAGGATGGGCAAAAATTTATCGGCGTCTTCCTAATCGGTATTGCTCTGGCGCAAGGGCAATCCGGTGCAGGGAGCTTTGATATTCCGATTGGCTTAATGGTCCTTTGTTCTGCGGTAATGGCTTTGGGTACCTCGATTGGAGGTTATCGTATTATCAAAGCGGTTGGCATGGATATGGTCAAGCTGGAAGCTCATCAGGGCTTCAGTGCCGATATTGCGGCGGCGATTTCTTTGTTGATTGCTTCTTTATGGAACGGTTTACCGGTTTCGACTACTCACACCAAAACAACCGCCATTATGGGGGTGGGCGCTGCAAAAAGACTTAGCTCGGTTAACTGGGGGGTGGTTCGGGAAATGGTGCTTGCCTGGGTTTTGACTTTTCCGGGTTGTGGCTTATTGGGCTACGTAATTACCCGAGTTTTTATTCACATTTTTGCCTAAAGGAGAAATATGGCTAAAAAAGATAATAATTACTTTCATATGTTTATTGAAATCTCAAACGATGCGATTGAGGCAGCTTATTTATTAGAAAAGACGGTCAAGAACTATGACCCTGAATTGATTGAAGAGCAAAACACTCTTATGCATTCCATTGAACATGCCGGGGATGTGAAAAAACATGAAATGCGAAGACATCTGATTTCCGAGTTTATCACCCCAATTGAAAGGGAGGATATTGATAGCCTTTCCCATACCCTCGATAATGTTTTGGATACGATTGAAGAAGTCTATCAGATGTTCTACATGTATAATGTGCAAAAAATGCGCCCCGAAGCAGTGGCATTTGTCGATTTAATTGTTCGAAGTACTGAGGGGATGAAGGCTTGTTTTGATGAGTTTGAAGATTTCAGGAAGTCAAACACAATTTCTGAAAGAATTGTCGAAGTGAACGAAATTGAAGAATTAGCCGACGATCTCTATTTTACGACGATGCGTAAGTTGTTTACCGATGGTTCTGACTCGGTGGAAGTTTTGGTTTGGTTGCGCATTTTTGATCGATTGGAAAGAGTTTGTGACGCCTGCGAAGGTGTTGCTGAAACCATCGGCTCAGTGATCATGAAAAACTCATAATCTGATTATGCTAAACAGAATAAAGCCGGGAGACCGGCTTTTTTTTGTTGTAACTATTCTTGAAAAAGACCGGATTAAAATGCGGTATGATTAAGTTCAGAAAAATATGAAAACGACGAAAATTAAAATTTACAACAGCCAATCGGCTGCAAATCGGGCGATTGCCCGATACGAGAGACGTGGTTTCCGCGTTGTTTCTGTTCAAAGCGTTGACCGTGGTTGGTCCTTGCTTAAAACTGGATGCCTCGGGATAATTTTCTTACCCCTGGCTTTGCTTGGCAAGAAAAAACCGGTCATTCAGGTTACCTATCAAAGGTAGGCTTAAGGTGGATGCAAGCCATTTTGATAATTGGGCCGAAGATTATGACAATGATGTCAGGGAAAGTAATCAGGCTGAGAGCTATCCCTTTGCCGGGTATGACCGTGTTCTTGACAGAATCGCCGGCTTTGTTTTGGCTGAGCCAGTTGGAAAAATATTAGACCTTGGCACCGGTTCCGGAACACTGGCTTCCCGATTTTATGACGAAGGATGGAAAATCAGCGCAGTCGATTTCTCGGAAGAAATGATCAAACAAGCCCGTGAACGCATGCCCGAGGCAAGATTTTTGATTGCTGATTTCGCGAAGGAACTGCCAAAAGAACTGGATGGCCAAAAGTTCGATTTTATTGTCATGACCTATGCTTTTCATCATCTTGATTATGAAAAGCAAGCAAACTTTTTGCGCTTGCTACTTCCATTCTTGACAGAAAATGGCAAAATTCTGATTGGCGATATCTCTTTTGAAACAAAA
>JAGOIM010000072.1 GCA_017995665.1 Anaerolineaceae bacterium
GTCAACGCCAGTTCGCTTTTTGAAATGGAAGAAAGCCAAAAGCAACGCCAGTTTTCTATGGCGCAAATGGCACTAAAAATTCGCAAAATTGGCACGGACTTGATTAGTTTGGCGGGCGGACAGTTTATTCACCCTATCAAAACAGTGATTGGTGGTGTTACCAGCGGCATTCCGCGCCAAAAAGCGGACGAAATGATCAAGACTATCGACACTTTGCTGCCCACTGCCGTTGAAATGGTTGACAACTATTGGGAGTTGTCTATGCAAATGGGTGACCGCATCGGTTCCTGGGGCGATGACGAACCAAGCTACTATTTAGCATCAACCGAAGAAAACAGTTTGCGCCTAAACAGCAATCGAATCCGGGTTTTATGTCCGGATGGTCCCGAATGTTACAACTTTGCCCCTTATGAGTATCAAGATTACCTCAAGGTTGATACGAGCGACTATTCCTACGCAGGTGTCAGCAGCTTTAAAGGAAAACATGTCATGAGAGCAAACAGCCTGGCGAGAATTAACCTGGCGCACTCCCTCGACATGCCGATTGCAAACGCTCACCTTAAACGCTTTGTGGAAGATTTTGGCCGCCCTGCACATGCGATTATGTTTTTTGACCTTTGCCGTGGGATTGAGCTGGTCTATGCTCTTGAAAAAGCGCGAAAAATGCTGGAGGCAGACCTCGAGCACGGACAAACTGAAGTGCCTTATAGCCCTCGCGACGGTGAAGGCTTCGGCTTGGTTGAAGCACCAAGAGGACCGCTAATCCACCATTATGAGGTGGAAAACGGCTTGATCAAACGCGCCGATTTTGTCATCCCAACCGTGCACAATATGCTCGCTATTCGACGTGCTTTGACGGTTGTTGCCAAGCGCTATGTCAGCCCACAGGGCATTGACAGCGAATTAGAAAAAGCGGTTGGCAGAGTGGTTCGCGCTTTTGACCCTTGCATCGCCTGTGCAACAAATTAGAAGGAGAAACAATTGACGTTGGAAAACGAGAACGACAAACCGCTTGCAAAACCTTTTAACTATTTTCTTTTATTATCTGTAGCACTGATTGCCATTGCTTTCATCCTCACAAAACCGGCTGAACTCTTTGCCGGTTTTATGCGGATTAACTTTGGCACTTCGCACCTTTTTACTGATTTTATTGAAGTTGGAGGCTTTGGAGCTACGCTGGTCAACGCAAGTTTGGTGATGCTTTTTGAGCTTTTAATCATCCGCCTTTCTAAAGCGAACATGACCGGACCTTCAATGGCAGCCCTACTAATGACCGCCGGTTTTGCTTTTTTTGGGACGAGTCTCTTCAATGTAATTCCCATTGTAATTGGCGTTTACCTGTATTCGCGCATTGAAAATCTCCCTATGCGCAGTCTTTTGTTACAGGCATTTATGGGCAGCGCAATTGGTCCGTTGATTAATTTTATAACTTTTGGCATGGGCTTCGGCCCAGCCATCGGCTACCCTTTGGGAATTTTGAGCGGAATCCTGATTGGATTGATTATCCCCTCGCTCTCCTCAGCCTTTCTGCGTTTTCATCAAGGCTACAATCTTTACAATATTGGTTTTACAGCCGGGGTGATTGGCCTGCTTGCGGTTTCGGTTTTTCGCTTGTTTGGTTTTGAGGTCAACTCGGTTTGGATTATTAATGAGCATGCTCACAATGCCCTAATAATTTTGGTTTCGGCAATCTTTTTGAGTCTGATTGTTTATGGTTTGATTTTAAGCAAAGGGAAGCTCAAAGAATATCCAAAACTGCTGGCGTCCAGCGGACGTTTGCTCGCTGATTTTCCGGTGCTTTTTGGACACGGAATCAGCTTTTTTAACATGGGCGTGATGGGTTTTTTGTCCCTGATCCTGGTCCTGATTCTCAAAGGACCGGTGAATGGACCCGTGGTTGGTGCAATGTTGACGGTCGCCGGTTTTGGTGCCTTGGGCAAACATCCCAAAAATACGCTTCCGGTCATGCTTGGTGCAACGCTGGCTTGCTGGCTTCATAAAGACCTCCCCACCACTGAAGCAATTGTGCCAATTCTATTTGCAACAACCGTCGCGCCGCTCGCCGGACGTTATGGTCCGCTGGTTGGTTTGATCGCCGGCTACCTTCATATTGCTGTGGTTGGGAACGTTTTGCCCTTGCATGGCGGATTAAATCTTTATAACAACGGCTTTTCAGGCGGTTTTGTCGCCGCTTTCCTCGTGCCGATTATTGAAGCGCTAAGAACGCTTCGGGAAAGGAGAAAATCAGATGCACAGACGCGAATCTCAAAAGACGAGTAACATCGTCCGCGCCCTTTGCCAATATTTTTTACTGAGGGGTGGCTATGAAACGCATATCGTCGTTCAGCCTTGTGAGGATTATAGCTTGATAGAAATTTCTGGCAGAGTCAATATCAGTGAACAAGAAATTCAGAAAATTGAGAAAGCCTTTAACCAAACCAAAACATCCGAAATGGAATATTACTATGACGATTTGCTTTCCACTGATTTGGAGGACAACGAACTGGATCTTTTAGGGCAAACAATAGATGACCACTCGGTCACTTTCGCTGATGGTTTGCTAAAAATTGTCGTCAAACGCTATTATCGAGAGAATTAGGGCACTTTATCGCAAGCCCTTATATTCATCCCGCAAGCGTTCGTAAAATTCTCGCAGAAAGGCATCGCGTTCTTCGGCAATTGCTTTTCCGCTTGCCGTAAAAAGCTTGTCTTTCACATTTCTCAGCTTGAAAAGGTATTCATGATAGGAGCTGTGTTGCTCTCCGGCTTCTTTTTCACCATTCTTAATGAATTTTTGAGAGGGCTCGGTCAAAATTGGCTGATTTGCCAAAACCGCATAAGCAATCGTTCGGGCGACCCCAACCGCACCTAAGACATCCAGCTTGTCCGCATCATAAAGACATTTTGCTTCCAGACTTTCAGGGCGTTCGAGCTTTGAGCGGAAACGATGCGCGCGAATGCAATGTTGCACGGCTTCAATGCGCTCCGGCTTCCAGCCTTTGGCCGCCAAAACTTCACCGGCGAAAATTGCCGAGGTCAGGTGGTGTTCCATCCGTCCCATGCCGTCTTGCCCGGGTGCAGCACCGCGTGAATCATGCAACAAGGCAGCCGCTTCAATTATTTCCAGGTCAGCACCCTCGGCTTTGCCAATTCTCTCTGCCATCACTTTGACCCGCAAGACATGATCAAAATTGTGGACTTCGTCCGCTTCCTCATACCAGCTTTTGGCTTCTTCGATCGATATACTCATTGCTTCTCCATCAAAATGGCAGTTTTATCCAGCCCATATAGGAAGCTAACAGAACGGCCAAAACAAAAATTATGACAACTATTCGGACGACTTTCACGGCAACTTTGAGGACATCGCGCAATACAAAGCCAATCGCTACCGCACCGAGGGCGACAATCAGGATATTAATCAGTTGACGGATAAGTTCGTAGTCCATGATTAATCGGCATCATCCCCTTGCTCAAGCTGGTTAATCAAATTTCCGGCGAGGGTTTTCAAAAGCTCAATCTCAGTCGGCTCTTCATGTTTTTCTTTCCAAAAAAGCTCCAGCAGCTGCAGGGGGTTGAGCGAACTGGTTTCTTCGTTAGCCCCAAGCCGACTGCGTGCTTTTGAAGTTGGGTTTTTTTGGATTTTGAATTCAAATGCCTCTTTGGCATAGTTCATGAGCTGGGCTTCGTCAATTAGAACCTCATAGCCTTGCGGATAATTAATCCTGAGGCGCACAATCGCATCTTTTAGCTCCTCTTGTGGAGGGAGTGCAGCGATTAATTTCTCATTGACGTTTAATTCGTCTTCCAATGTGACAGTCCGGTCAACAAATTTTCGAATTGGCAGTTTGCGCCACTCATAAGTGGTTTTGCCTTTTTCAACATTGGCGATGATGAAACCTTTATCCTCTTTTACTTCCCCAAAATCAACCCGTTCAATCGAGCCCGGATAGACAACCGGCGGATGCGAACCGGCATTCAGATCTTGATATTTATGGATATGCCCAAGGGCAACATAATCAATTTTTGGCTTCGTCACCATGCCAAGCGGCAAAACGATATCACGCCCGATTTTAATTTCTTGCTCATTTCCAAAGGTTGCCCCGTTGACTGAGGCATGGGCGGTCAAAATTACCGGCAGATTGGGATCGCATGCTTCAAGGGCATCATTTATCCAATCGGAAACAGCGCTTTCCATCACTTTGAGCGGGTCCGCTTCTTCAGCCTCTTCGCTGTTTATGTTTTGCATCACACCCGAACGCGTAATCCAGGGAATAGCCAAAACCTGAACCGGCAAGCCTTCCAAATCTTCCGAACGGAGAAGTTTGAGATTGCTGACAACCCGAATGTGTGCCGGTTGAAGCGTATCAAACTCTTGCATGGCGTGCGCTTTGCGTTGCGAAGGCGAGATATCGTGATTGCCGGTTAGCAAGATGGTCGGAATACCGGCTTCTGAAAGCCGCATTATCCGCCGCCCCCATTCCCGTTGAAAAGTCGGTGCAGGAGAGCGATCCTTATAGGCGTCACCGGCAAAAATAACCAAATCCACCTTCTCGTCAATAGCAGTTCTGACGATAGTATCGAGGCTTTTCAAGAAGTCCATCACGCGTACCGGCAAGCCGGTTTTGGGGTCATGCGCCCCGAAGTTGGTCATATCAATATGGGCATCGGCAAAGTGCAAAAGTTTAATCATTGCTTCATTATAATTGAGCCTGAACTCAAGCAAGGTTCGAATCGCACAAATTTACGGACAGCCTGACAGGGAATTGGCTCTAAAAAACTTCTTAAAAGAAGAATTGGTGACTAAATCAATAGATTTCCTCTCCGATATTAATATTTCTCTTGCAATTGGCTATTATAGTATAAGCAATAAAGAAATATTGCTGATCATAGATCAGTTTAGGAGCAAAAATGGGAAAAATTATTGGAATAGATTTAGGAACAACAAACAGTGTGGTTTCCGTTATGGAAGGCGGTAGCCCTGCTGTCATTACCACTGCTGAAGGCACGCGGCTTTTACCCTCCGTGGTTGCTTTCAACAAAAATGGCGAACGCTTGGTCGGCAACCCTGCCAAACGTCAGGCAGTTGTCAACCCAGAAAATACGGTTTCGTCTGTGAAACGTTTTATGGGTCGCCGTTATGACGAAGTTTCAGAGGAACGCAAGATGGTTTCTTATAAGGTGGTTGAAGGCCCAACCGGCGATGCACGCATCGAAGTGCCCGTAACCGGACAAACCTACACACCGCAAGAGATCTCTGCCATGATTCTTGGCAAACTCAAGGCTGATGCCGAAGCTTATTTGGGCGAAAAAGTGACCCAGGCAGTTATTACTGTGCCGGCATACTTTAACGACAGTCAGCGCCAAGCAACCAAAGATGCAGGCAAAATTGCCGGTCTCGAAGTAATGCGAATTATCAATGAGCCGACTGCATCCGCTTTGGCTTATGGCTTGGAAAAGAAAGACAACGAAATCATTTTGGTCTTTGACCTTGGTGGCGGCACTTTTGACGTTTCTTTGCTCGAAGTTGGTGGCGGTCTTGTAGAAGTGAAAGCAACCCATGGCGACACTCATTTGGGTGGAGACGATTGGGATAACAAGATTGTCAACTGGGCAGCCGATGAGTTCCAAAGAGAACAAGGTATCGACCTGCGCAATGATCGTCAGGCACTTCAGCGTTTACGCGAAGCAGCCGAAAAAGCAAAAATTGAACTCAGCTCCGTTTTGGAAACTGAACTCAACCTGCCTTACATCACAGCCGATGCCAGCGGTCCGAAGCACTTGTTGTTGAAACTCAGCCGCGCAAAATTTGAGCAAATGACCGAAGACCTGCTTCAACGCACACGCATCCCCTTCGATGCCGCTTTGAAAGATGCCGGAATGAACATTAGCCAAATTAACGAGGTCGTTTTGGTTGGCGGTTCAAGCCGTATGCCAATGGTTCAGGAACTGGTTAAGAAAATGACCAACGGAAAAGAGCCCAACAAGGGTGTCAATCCTGACGAAGTCGTTTCAGTTGGTGCCGCGATTCAAGGTGGTGTTTTGGCTGGTGACGTGAAAGACGTTCTCTTGCTCGATGTTACCCCGCTTTCTTTGGGTCTTGAAACTCTGGGTGGTGTGATGACTCGTTTGATTGAGCGCAACACAACCATTCCTGTGAAGAAGACGGAAGTCTTTAGCACAGCTGAAGATAACCAAACCGCAGTTGACATTCACGTTTTGCAAGGCGAACGCCCGATGGCTGCTGATAACAACACGCTTGGTCGCTTCAGACTGGATGGTATCCCGGCTGCAGCTCGTGGTATTCCACAGGTTGAAGTTACCTTTGACATTGACGCAAATGGTATTTTGAGCGTAGCTGCCAAGGATAAAGCCAGCGGTAAGGAACAAAAAGTAACCATCACCGCTTCGACTAACCTCGATAAGAGCGATGTTGAGCGCATGGTTCGTGAAGCCAACATGAACAAAGCTGAAGATGACCGCCGCAAAGGTCTGATTGAAGCCCGAAACCAAGGCGACAGCATTGCCTATCAGTCCGAAAAGACTTTGAAAGAACTTGGCGACAAGGTAGATATTGCCAAACGCAATGACGCCGAAGCGAAGATTCAGGTTTTGCGTTCTGCACTTGCCGGTGATGACGTGAGTGCCATTACCAACGCCAGCAATTCGCTGAATGAGGCGATTCAAGCCATCAGCAGCGCGGCTTATCAGCAAAGCGGTGGCCCCGGTCCCGGCACCCCGCCAAACGCAGGCGGTGACGGAAAAAGCGGTCCGCAAGCCGGTGGAACCTCCGGCGGCGATGAAGATGTCGTCGATGGCGAATTTACCGAAGCCTAAGATTGAATAGTTTTACAAACAGCCCGACTTGAAAAAGTCGGGCTGTTTTTTTATTTCAGCTGATTTGCAAATTTGGAGAGAATTGCCGATACATATAACTTTTACATTTTTTCGGTGTTAAGTTTGATAAAATAGTTCAGGCTATTTTTTAAAATTTAACTATTAGAATGGAACACCCCATGAGCGATTCCTCCAAAATTCAACTTGATAATTCAAAAGAAGCTAAGCAAGCTCGTCATGCTTGGTATCTTTATGATTTCGGCAATTCTGCATACGCTGCGGTCATCCTTTTAGCGGTCTTTTCTTCCTACTTCAAGAACGTCGTTGTAGGTGGGGCGGAAGGGACGCGCCTGTGGGGCTTGGCTGTCGGGATTGCTGCTGTGGTTGTGGCAATCATCTCGCCAATTCTCGGCGCGATTGCCGATTCTTCCCGCTCGAAGAAGCTTTTTCTCTTCATCTTTACTGCAATTT
>JAGOIM010000073.1 GCA_017995665.1 Anaerolineaceae bacterium
ACTTACTTAATCAAAGCAAGCCAAATCAGGGCATGCTCTTGGTCCTGGTTCCCCAACGCAGTCTGGCAGAACCCTATTTCCAATTTATCGAAACAGCCGATTTCGCCGCAAAAGACCGCGTCAGCATCCTGACCATGAGCAGCTTGGTTCGCCGCATGATTAGCCTCTTTTGGCCCATCATTGCCAGCCATCAGCTCTTCAAACATCCTTACGAGCAAGCCCGCTTTCTAACCCTCGAAACTTCGCAATATTACATGGAAAAAATTGTTGGCCCAATGATTGACGAAGGACGCTTTAGCAACGTCACTTTACCCGTTTTTCGACTTTACAGTCAAATCATCGACAATCTCAACAAATCAGCCTTGGTTGGCTTTCCCCACACCGAAATTGGAAACCGCCTTTCCTGTGCCTGGATTGGTGACACCACAAAACAAAATGTTTTTAGTGACGTCCAGGAAGCGGTCAATCGTTTCAGGGCATACTGTCTGGAGCACAATTTGGTCGATTATTCGCTTCAAGTAGAGCTTTTTGCTAATTATCTTTGGCCTAACGCGACCTTCCAAAAATACATCAATAATCAGTTCAACCATCTGATTTACGACAATTCCGAAGAAGACCCTCCATACGTTCACGAGCTTGTCGCAAAATGGTTGCCCAGTTTTGAAACTGCTCTGATTCTTCACGACGACCAAGCCGGTTATCGTTCATTTCTCGGTGCAGACCCAGCTTCGGCTTTATCTCTTGAAAAACTTGTAGAGAAATCTATCGTCTCAACCGACAATTTTGTCAGCGCCCCTCATTTGCAAGAGCTCAGATCTTGCTTTCGCAACTTTAATGCATGCAAACCAAGCAAAGATTTGCTCGCTCAATCAATTTTTATCCCCGACGGACACTCGCGCTTTTTTCCCGAATTACTGGATAAACTTGTCGACCAAATCAAGCAAATTAAATCACAACCCGATGGCGAAAATAAGAAAATCGCTATTTTAGCGCCCTTCGTTTCCGATAGTTTGCGCTTTTCGCTAAGCCATAAACTTGAAGAAATTGGTTTACCCGTAAATCTTCAAAGACCATCTTCACCGCTCATGCAAAATCCGACAATCAAAACTTTGGTGGTCTTGACCAAGTTTGCCCATCCGAATTGGTCGTTACGCGTTGGTTTTCAGGATGCAAGCGCTGCCCTCAGCCATGCCATTGCCGACCTCGACCTGAACCGCAGCCATCTGCTCTTGGGCGCTTTCAACCCGGAAAGATCTTATTTAACCGAGCTACCGCAAGCCAATCCAGACGCAAGAGTCAATCAAACTTTAATCGAATCCTATGAAAACTTACGCAACTTTTTGCTTGCCATTGATCCGCAGGAACCCCTGGACAGCTTCCTAAGCCGTCTCTTTGGCGAAATGCTCTCCCAAGCCGGTTATCGCTTTGAAAACAAATCCCAAGCAGGCACTGACACCGCTATCCTGATGGAATCTTTCCGAAAATTCCGCCTATCTCTCGACAGTAACTTACAAAATAATCCGGATGCCGCAGCCAAAGCCTTCATTCAAGCCCTCGATTCCGGTTTAATCTCAGCTATGTATTTAGCTGATTGGGAAAGCAACCCTTCTAACAGCATTTTAATCGCCCCGGTTTTGAGTTACCTGATGCGCAACGAGGCGGTTGACTATCAATTTTGGCTGAGCATTGGCAGCAAAGCCTGGTATGAACGCCTCGAACAGCCGCTTACCCACCCGGTCGTTCTCAGTCGTCATTGGCAAGAAGGAAGGCAATGGAGCGCTGATGATGAAGCCTCCTACAATCAAGCGAATCTCCAGCGCATTTTAAGCGGATTGCTTTTACGCTGTCGTGAAAAAATTTACGTCTTTACTTCTGACTACAACGAGACCGGTGTTGAAGAACGCGGTCAGCTTCTAACCGTCTTCCAAACGCTATATCGCAAAGTCCTGCGAGGTTCAAATGAACGCTGAAATTCGTTTGCGCCCCTCCCAGACTGAAATCATGACCTATCAAAAGGGCTTGATGGGTATTTCAGCCGTTCCCGGAAGCGGTAAAACCTGGACGCTTTCGCAGCTGGCAGTCAAACTGATCCTCCAAACCGACCTCGAACCGGACCAGGAAATCTTGGTTGTAACCTTTTCTAATTCCGCAGCGGACAACTTTTCCAATCGAATTGGTGAAAAACTACGCGCAAACAATCTGATGGAAGGCTTTGGCTACCGCGTCCGAACCTTGCATGGGCTTGCTAACGATATCATCCACGAAAGGCCCGATTTGGTCAGCCTGCCCAATGACTTTGGCATAATCGATGAAGCTGAATCCGAAGAGATTATGAATAATTTAGTCTCTCAGGAGCTGGCAAATCATTACGAATTCCTGACTTCTTTGCTCAATCCAAATCTTAGTGAAAAGCAAGCTCAGAAAATCATCAAGAAGGAATTTCCCGATTTCCTGAAAAACTTATCCGCCAATTGGATAAAGACCGTAAAAGATAAGCAAATCTCTATCGCTCAGCTTGACGACTGGCTGGCAGAGCCTCAAACGAACCCGTTGATGTCAATTTGCCTTGCCATCTATCGTGGATATCAAGCCGCCCTAAACTATCGTGGTGTGATTGACTTTGACGATTTAATCCGTTATGGCCTCGAATGTCTCAAGCTCGACCCGGATCTCGTCAAAATTCTGAAACATCGCTGGCCCTATATCCTTGAAGACGAATCCCAGGATTCCAGCAAACTCCAGCAGGAAATCCTCAGCCGATTAGTTGGCGAAAATGGCAACTGGGTGCGTGTTGGCGACCCAAACCAAGCTATTTACGAGAGCTTCACCACTGCCGACCCGAACCTGCTCAAATTTTTTGTCAACCGTGATGATGTCCGCTCTGTCGATTTACCGGTTTCAGGACGTTCTGCCCCCGCCATCATTGACCAGGCGAACGCATTGATTGATTGGGTTCAAAGCGAACATCCAAATTTTTCAATTCGGGATGCCCTTTCCGAGCCCTATATTCAACCAACCCAAGCCGGTGATCCACAAAGCAACCCTGAAAACCTGCCCGACACAATTCAAATCATCAATCGCAGCTTTACTCCCGAGCAAGAACTAACTTTTCTTAGTCGGGAAATCAAAAATTGGTTCGCCCAGTACCCTGAATCTACCGTGGCTGTTTTGACCTTCTTGAATAAACGCGCCTCAGAAATTGCAAAATTCCTAAAGCAAGAAAAAATAGACGTCGTTGATGCCTTAATGAAAGTAGCCGAGCCGACGAGGCTTTCTGCAGGTGCGGTCGTCCTGATTCTCAAATCGCTTTTCGACCCGCTCAACGCTGTTCATCTCTCGCGGTGTTTTGAAGTCTTTTATCGCCATCTCCAGGACGATGTGGAGGCTTTTCGCTTGGTTAAGCAATGCAGCAAGTTGATTCGTGAGCTTGAACATACAGAGGATTACCTTTATCCGGAAGAAAACGATTTGCTGGCTGGCCTCGAGTTTGAAGAAAACCAATCCGAAAACCTCGAATTGCTGACGACCTTCCGGAAAGCAGTTCAACGTTGGCATGATGCCACAATTTTGCCCGTCGATCAGCTTGTTTTGGTTTGCGCTCAAGACTTGGTTCTGGACGACGCTGAACTTGCCATCATCCACAAGATTTCCGGTTTTATCAAAACGATGCTCGAAAACAATCCCCACTGGTCGGTTATGCAAGTGATGGAAGAATTAATTGGGGTCTCCAAAAATTCCCGTGGTTTTGCAAATTTCAGCCAAAAAGAGGATGGCTTCGACCCAAATAATTACAAAGGAAAAGTGATTGTTGCCACGGCGCACAAATCAAAAGGTTTGGAGTGGGATAAGGTTTTCCTGACTTCTGCCAACAATTATGACTATCCTTCAGGTGCTGATAACGAGACCTATATGTCAGAAAAATACTTTATCGCCAATCAACGCAATTTGGAAGCGGAATTGCTTTACGATTTGGAAGCCTTGCGCGTTCAACACTTAGGAGGCGTCATGTTTCGCTCATATGACAAACAAAACGCACGGGATGATATTGCTCGTGAGCGATTGCGCCTTTTTTATGTCGGCATGACGCGTGCCCGCAAATCCCTCACAATCACTTGGAACACCGGCAAAGGCAACAGAGCCCAAACCAGCCTGGCTTTTCAATTTCTCTTAGGACAGGCAGAAAATAATGACTAATTTAATGTCATCAAACTTCGTTTTTTCGCAAAGTTCTTTGCAAACTTTCGACTACTGCCCTCGTCGATTCTACTTGCGCTACCTCAAAAAACTGGTTTGGCCCGCCCAAATGGTCAGTGAGCAAAATCAGAGCAAAGATCGCGATTCGGGTGTTCGTTTCCACCAACTCATTCACCAATACTTCCTTGGCTTCGAGCTTGAAACGCTGCGAAAGATAGCTGATTATGATTCGGACAGTCGAATGGCAGTCTGGTTTGAAAACTTCCTCCAAAGTCCTTTTGCCCATCTTCCCGGAACGCTTAATCCTGAAAGCAGCTTCAAAACCGAAATTGCCGGCTATCAACTGATTGCTAAAGTCGATCTTTTGCAAATCCATGAAAACCAAATCAAAATTTACGACTGGAAAACCTCTCAACATTTACCCAAAGCCTCAAATCTGCTCAAGCAAGCACAAAGCCAAGTTTATCCCCTGGTTATTTCCAGAGCAATTGAGCCTAAGAGCCAAAAACTGAGCCTGATTTATTGGGAGGCAAATTTCCCGGATCAAACGATAGAATTAGAGAGTAATTCATCCGACTGGCAAAAGTTTGAAAATGATCTTTCGAATCAAATCAGCGAAATTGTCAGTTTGAAAGAAGAAGAATTTGTCATGACGGACGACAAGCAAAAATGCGGATGGTGTGAATATCGTTCGTTTTGCCATCGGGCTGTCTCTGCTGAGCAAGCGGATGAGTCTTACGATTTAGAAAGCTTTGATGAAATAAAAATTCCCGAGGAAATTGACCCTTCCTGGGAACCTTAAAATGATTACAATGAGGTGGGCAGAACAGGACTCGAACCTGCGACCTCATCTGTGTAAAAGATGCGCTCTAACCAACTGAGCTATCCGCCCGCGAAGGACTATTATAAACTAAAAATGAGAATAATTCGATTCAAAAACAAAACTGGTGAAATTCAATATGGTTGGATCAGCCAGGAAAAAGTTGGCATCATTCAAGGCGACCCCTACGGCGAGTTTCGTCGCTTTGAACCCAATTTTTTGCTCTCCGAGCTGGAGCTCATGCTTCCTTGCCTGCCCACTAAAATTATTGCCGTCAGCAACAATTATCCGGACCGTGTCAGAGAACTTGAAGCCGAAATGCCGGACTTTCCAAACATCCTCTTGAAACCACCATCAGCTTTGATAACCAACGGTGAAGCAATTATTCTGCCTGCCCAATCATCACAGGTTGAACACGAAGCCGAATTAGCAATCGTAGTTGGCAAAGAAGCTAAGAACCTCAGTCTCTCCAATGCCAGGGATGCCATTTTTGGTTACACCATCGCTAACGATCTCACCGCCCGGGATATTCAACTAATTGATAAGCAATCGACCCGCGCAAAGAGCTTTGACAGCTTTTGCCCGGTTGGACCTTGGATTGATACCGATTTTGATCCGAGCGATGCGATGATTAGTTGCCATGTCAACCAGGTTTTGCGACAGATGGCTTCGACAAAAGACATGCATTTCAAGTCTGAGCAACTGTTGATTTTCATCAGCTCAATCATGACCCTCAATCCGGGTGATTTAATTCTAACCGGTACCCCTGCCGGTGTAGGAACACTTGAAGATGGCGATATCGTCAGTGTCAATATTGCAGGTTTGGGCAATCTGGTCAACCCGGTCAAAAAAGCGAGTTAAGCAAAAAAACTTTACTTCGTCTTAAATGAATGTATAATCTTTTGCTTATTAGGTAATCATTTTTGCCTTGAATTTAAAGTGTAGTCAGGAAATTTAGTGTCAAAGAATAGTCTCAGTTTGATTGAAAAAATACTCTATCGCGTTGAAAAACCCGGCCGTTATGTCGGCGGTGAACACAACCAGATTGTCAAAGATTGGAACAGCACCGATCTAAAATGGTGCCTGGTCTTTCCCGATATTTATGATATTGGCCAGGCAAACCTCGGCCTGGCAATGCTCTACCAAATTATAAATGACCAGGAAGACATTCTTGCCGAACGTAGTTTCGCCCCCTGGATTGATATGGAAGAGCAAATGCGCGAGCATAAAATTCCGCTCTTTTCACTCGAAAGCAAACAACCCCTGTCGGCTTTCAATATCCTTGGTTTCACCCTGCCCTATGAGTCAATTTATACGAATGTCTTGAACATCCTCAATCTTTCAGACATTCCTTTGCTCGCATCGGAGCGCGATGAAACTTACCCACTGATTGTTGCCGGCGGACATGCTTGTTTCAATCCAGAACCAATTGCATCCTTCTTTGACGCATTCATCGTTGGCGAAGGCGAAGAAGTCATTCTTGACCTCTCAAATGTCTACCAAGACTGGAAAAAATCAGCTTTGAGCAAGGCAGATTTGCTTATGATGCTTGCCCAAATCCCCGGCGTTTACGTTCCCTCACTTTACGAAGTTGAGTATAACGAAGATGGCACAATTTCAAGCCTTGGCCCAAAACAAGCCGGCGTCCCCGAAAAAGTTACCAAACGGATTGTTGCTCAATTACCGCCACATCCCACCAAATTCCTGGTGCCAAATGTTGAAATTGTCCACAACCGAATGTCAATCGAAATTATGCGCGGATGTACGCGCGGCTGCCGTTTTTGCCATGCCGGCATGGTGAACCGACCGGTTCGACAGCGCAGCGTTGAAGAAATTATCCCAGTGATTGAAGAAAGTGTAAGTTCGACCGGCTATGAAGAAGTTGGATTGCTCTCTCTTTCTTCTTCCGACCATACCCAAATTTTGGATCTCACAAAAGAAGTTTACAACAATTTTCACGAAGACAAACTTTCTATCAACTTGCCTTCCTTGCGCATTGCTTCTTTTTCGCTTGAGCTGATGGATAACCTAAAAGACCTCAAACCGGGTGGCGGGTTTACGCTCGCGCCCGAAGCAGCAACAGAGCGAATGCGTGCGGTAATTAATAAACCGCTTGATGATGAAGAATTTTATCAAACCGTTACTCAAATTTTCCAAAAAGGCTGGCGTTCAATCAAACTTTATTACATGATCGGCTTACCCACCGAGACAATGGAAGATGTTG
>JAGOIM010000074.1 GCA_017995665.1 Anaerolineaceae bacterium
AAATTGATCGGAGTCTATACAATTGCGCATTTTTTTAGAGTCAAACCCCGGTTTGACGATATAATAACTCATATTCCAACTATCAAAATCGGAGGAAAAATGTACCCAAGACGAAAACCGACTCTTTTTCTTTTAGCGACGCTGCTCGTTTTCTCTTTCCTGGCAATTCAGCCATCTTCCGCAAAAGCACAGGAAGAAATCACCTTCCTCGTTGACAGCACGGAGGATTTGCCTGACTATGCCCCGGGCAACAGCCTTTGCAGTGCCAATATGAATTATGGAGGTCCATGCACGCTGCGTGCGGCAATCGATGAAGCAAACGCATATATCCCCTTTAAGCCAGTGACCATTCTGGTGCCCCCCGGCATATACACACTGACCATGATACCAGCCGTGGGACATGGCATCAGTGATGGCGATCTTGATATCCCGACAAATGGCTCAACTAACTTGCTCTCAATCAAACCAACCGGAGCACTTGGAGAAGTTGTAATCACAACAGCTCCCAATTTTCATGACCGTATCCTCGAGATTGGAGAGGCAAATGTTTCCATTAGCGACATCGTTTTTAAAGGATCAAATTTAGTCATTGCTCCATACACCGATGGCGGCGGAGCAATCAACAACTACGGCACGCTGGAACTGAAAAGGGTTAAATTCACAGACAATACCGTTTCGTGTAAGCCGGGAGAGAATTGCCTGAGTGAAGTTGTTGGCGGAGCGATTCGAAACCATGGGACGCTTTCTATTATTGATTCCAGTTTCATTCGAAATTCGGCTGACAGAGGCTCGGCAATATTTAATGCTGGTGGTGAAAATCTTATCGGTATCAGCTATTCGACATTTACGCAAAACACAACTTCGACTATCGGCAACTATTCTCGTATCTCTATTTTGAACAGCACTTTTAGTGGAGGTGATATAGGAATTGACAATGACGGAGAACTATTTTTGCTGTCTAACACATTTGCAAATTTCTCGGAGACAATTAATAATTACCCTGACAACTATATCTACGCAGCCAATAACATTTTTACGACGCAATCCTCGCAGTTGTTTTATGATTTTGAAGGAGATTGGCTCAGCGGTGGCTATAACATTTTCAGTAACGACAACTGGCCTGGCAGCTATGCAGCCGGTGACCTCCCAAACACAAACCCAAGGCTGGGCATCCTTGGTTATTTCGGCGGGCCGACACTCACCCATCCACTACTGAAAGGTTCTCCGGCAATTGACCATCGCCCCGGGCCATGCTTTTTAGCTCCTGGTCCACTTAATGAAGATCAGCGTCATTTTCCACGGGATGACGGAAAGTGTGATACCGGTGCCTATGAACATTCGGGTAACTTTATCAAGTGGATTTGGCTGCCGGCTGCCATTATTTTGAAGTGATCCTCTTCAGTAAATCGTGAGGTCCTGCTTAGTTGGCATTACACTAATCTCAACCGTAGCAACCGCTTGCTTCGCTAAAGGTTTTATGACCAAAGAAGGTCGCCGCAATTAGAAAACAAAAGAGGCTGGCAACCATACCAGCCTCTGCTTGAGCGGGCGATCGGATTCGAACCGACGAATATTAGCTTGGAAGGCTAACGCCTTACCACTTGGCGACGCCCGCGTAGCCTCTATTTTAGTCTAAAAAGAGACTATGTCAATATTTTGCTGTCTAAAGTCTTATTCTCCAGCGAAAATGTCATCCGCCTGAGAGCACTTTAGTCTTTCTTCAACAACTCCAACAAGATTTCTCGGCTTCGTTTGGGGTCGGCTTTGCCACCCGAAGCACGCATCAGCTGTCCAACAAACCAGCCGAGCAAACTTTCTTTACCGGCTCTGAAGTTGGCAACCTCCTCCGGAGAGGCGGCAATAATCGCTTCAATCTGCTCTCGCAGTGCGTCGCTGTCGGCAATCAAGCCCAAGCCTTCTGCTTCCACAACCGCAGCTGGAGCTTTTCCTGTGGCTTCAACTTTTTTCAGCAAATCCTTGCCGGTTTTTTGGTTAATTTTGCCCTCATCGACCATGCGGATAATTTCCGCCAGCTGTTCCGGTTTTAAGATCAATTGGTCAGCGGTTTTGCCCAGGTCGTTGAGCATTCGGTTGAGATCGTTCATCATCCAATTAGCGACAGCCTTCGCCTCTGCGGCATAGGCTAAAACAGCCGCTTCATAATAATCGGAAAGACTGCGTTCGCCTGTCAAAATTTCGGCATCGTAAGCAGAAAGTCCGTAGTCTTTTGTAAAACGTGTGCTTCTGGCAAGCGGCAATTCGGGTAATTCTGCCTTAATTGCCTGGATTTCGTCACTGCTCAAGACCACCGGCAACAAATCCGGTTCCCGGAAGTAGCGATAATCGGCTTCGGTTTCCTTCGAGCGCATCTTTTTGAGTGTGCCACGGTCGGCATCCCAATCGAGGGTGAAAGATTTCACGCTTTCGCCCGCTTCGACAATCGCAATTTGACGTTTGGCTTCTTCGCCAATTGCCTGGCGGACTGAATCAATCGAGTTGACGTTCTTTATTTCGGTTTTGGTGTTCAAAACGCTCGTTCCGCGTTCTCGAATCGAGACGTTGGCATCACAACGCAAATGTCCGCGCTCCATATCCGCTTCCGAAACGCCAATCCAGCGTAAAAGCTGGCGCAATCGAATCAGATATTGGGCGGCTTCATCACCCGAGCGCAAATCTGGCTCGGTAACCATCTCAATCAGAGGGACACCACAACGGTTGAAATCGACCATTCTTGAACCATGGTCTGTTTTAGTTTTACCGGCATCTTCTTCCAAATGCAGGTTATGAATCCGCACTCGGCGCGTTTCGCCTCCATCCATCGGCAGGTCCATATAACCGCCCTTGCCAATCGGTTCGTCAAATTGGGAAATCTGATAACCCTTTGGCAGATCAGGGTAGAAATAATTTTTGCGGTCGAAGAAAGACTTCGGGTTGATCTCAGCGTTCATTGCTGCCGCTAAAAGAGCGCCTTTGTGAACTGCTTCGGCGTTCAAAACCGGCAAAACCCCGGGCAAACCTGAGCAAACCGGGCAAATATTCGTGTTCGGCTCTGCTTCCCAAGAGTCAGCTTTGCAGGAGCAGAAAATTTTGGTTTTAGTGTTCAGCTGGATATGGGTTTCCAGACCGATGATAATTTCGTAATCTTTCATGCTTGCTCCTCTCGCAAAACTTGCGGGCGAACTTTGCGCCAGGCTTCTTCAGCGGTCAATTGCTCATAGGCGTTCCCTATGCGCAAGATGTCGTCTTCGCGGAAATCGTTTCCAATCAATTGAATCCCGATTGGCATGCCGCTTTCGTCCAAGCCGCCCGGCAATGTCAGGGCAGGAACGCCGGCATGGTTGCTGGCAACGGTCATTTGGTCAGAATATTGCATCAAAACAGAGTTGCCAAAAACAGCTTTTCGCTTGAAAGCGGTTGTGGCTGTGGTGGGGGTCAGAATGGCATCCAAACGATATTCCCCTTGCAAGTCGAATGCATTTTCAAAATCACTGCGAATCAAAGCGCGCACTTTTTGAGCGCGAGTATAGTAATTGGAAGAATGTTCAGCAGCTGAAAGATACATGCCCATCAAAATGCGCAATTTCACTTCGGTGCCAAAACCCTCAGCACGGGTTCTGCGATAGAGCTCATTTAAATCGCTGACTTTTTCGGAAGTCCGATAACCATATTTGACGCCGTCAAAACGGTGTAGATTGGAAGCGGCTTCAACCCGGGAAATCACGAAATAGGTCGGGATGCCATAACGGGTGTTTGGCATTGGCAGGTTTTCAACAATTTCAGCACCGGCTTTCGCCAAAACCTCTGCCGCACGCATCACCGCATCGTAAACTTCTTTTTGAATCGGTTCAATCTGGACAGCACCGCTTTCAAGGTCGGGATAATAGACTGCATTGTAATCAGGGGAGAGCCCAATTCGCATGCCCCGAACGTCTTTTTCGAGCGCTTCGAGGTAGTTGTCAACCGGTACAGTTGAGGATGTGCCGTCTTTCGGATCAAGTCCTGCCATCGACTGGAGCATCAGGGCGCTGTCACGAACGTTGCGAGAAAGCGGACCGGGGCAATCGAGAGAGGAAGAAAAAGCAATCAGACCAAGGCGGGAAACCCGACCGTAAGTGGGTTTCAATCCGACAACGCCACAAAAGGCAGCCGGTTGACGAATTGAACCACCGGTATCGGTGCCCAGAGAGAGGGCGACCTCTTCTGCGGCGACACTGGCGGCCGAACCGCCTGAAGAACCGCCCGGAACGTAATCGGTATCCCAAGGGTTGCTCGTTGCAGGTTGAAATGCGCTTGATTCAGTTGAAGAGCCGAAGGTAAATTCGTCCAGATTGACCTTGCCCATAATCAGAGCACCGGCATCGATCAATCTTTGAACGGATGTTGCCGTATAGGGCGCTTTGAAGTTAGCCAAAATTTTGGAGGCAGCAGTGGTCATGCTGCCTTCGAGCGTGAAGATATCTTTAACAGAAACCGGCACCCCGGCAAGCAAGCCCGGGTCTTCTCCATTATCGATTTTTTGCTCAATTGCCTCAGCTTGCCGGTAAGCAAGGTCTTCGCTCAATTGTATGAAAGCATGAACTTTTTGGGCTTCATCAGGATTGAGATTCTGCCCGTCCAAAGAGCCGGGGGCACCATCAACATGCTTAATTTGATTAAGGGCGGCTTCGACCATAGCGCTTGCTTTGATTTCACCCGATTTGATTTTTTGTGTAATTTCAAAAGCAGAAAGTTGGTTCAGGCTCATTTTGCACCTCTTACATCGGGGACGCTAAACATGCCTTCTTCCATCTCAGGCGCAAGGGCGAGGATTGCTTCGGGATCCGGAAAAGGTTTCCATTCGTCCTTGCGAGGGCCTGCGGCTTGCGGCTCAAGGCCGTGCAGCGAAGCTTCCACATCTTCCGGAAGCGGAATTTGGCTCAAAGCCTCCACCGAAGCCAGCTGGTGATTCATTTCCTCGTAGAGGTAAGCGGCTTGCTCGGGGCTCAGCTCCAGCGCAGCCAGTCCAACTAATTTTTCAAATAATTCTGGGTTAATTCTTTGTGTTGTCATGCTCTTTCCTTAGCTTTTTGCTGTTGGGAATTATACCCGATAGCAGAAAGCAGAAATCAGGAAACGGGGAATGGGTAAAAAATCTGAGACAATCGGATTCTGTCAGCTGTTATCTGAACTGACGGCTTCAACGCGTTCTTCCATGCGCATCTGACCGCGGTAAAATGCGCCGTCTTCACTGCTGAAAGACATGGTAACAATATCGCCCCAAACTTTGCCGCTGGCTCGAATTTCAAGTTTCTGACAGGTGATGTTCCCCTTAACCGTTCCGGCAATGATTACCGTATCGGCTTCGAGGTTTTGGCATTCCACTTTTCCGGTTTCTCCAACCACAACCAAGCCCGAAATGGCGATTTCACCGGTGATGCTGCCCTCAATTCTTACCCCGCCGCGACCGCGCAAGTCGCCCAGCCAGTTAATCCCGGGACCAATAACCGAGGTTACCTGACTTTGGGTTACGTCCGGGACAAATGCAGGGGTTTCTTTTTTCTTTCCAAAAAACATAGTTATTTTTCATCCTTCTGGATTCTATTATAAACTTCTTCAGGCTTGATTTCCCAACGCCAGGTCATCGACAGCCAGGGTTCCGGGGTTTTGCCCAAACCAATCCGCGGGCTGCTCTGAAGTAGAGCCTCCGGCAAAACTACGCCCTCTTCCAGGAAGACTTTGCTTTCAGGTTTCGTCAGATCATGTCCATTCAGCGAACCGTCCAAGTCAAAAGCCTGGGCTAACTTGGCGGGTCCATTTAGCCAATTTGGGCTATTTGCCAGCATGGGGCGGTTTTGCGCAAGGAGTTCAAGCCCTTCAACAGGAAGAACAGACCGAATCAAAACCGCAGCGGGAAAACCGGGCAAATCCGCGACGATATTGAGCAACCAATGCATCCCATAGGTGAAATAAATATAGGCGCAGCCCGCTTTGCCAAACATCGCTTCATTTCGTTTCGTTTTTCCAACGCGAGCGTGGCAAGCCAAATCTTCCTGACCCTGATAAGCTTCGGTTTCGGTAATGATACCAACCAGACGTTTTCCGTTTTGAATGCGAACCAGCTTTTTGCCAATCAAATCCGGCGCAAGCAAGGGCGCCGGGCGTTCAAAAAAAGAGGCTGGCAACATTTAGCGGTTGTCTTCCTTTTGTTTAATCATTTTTTCCATGGTCAGACGCAAGCCTGTTTCCAGCGGAACCATAGGCAAGTAGCCAAGCAGTTGAGTCGCCTTGCTGATATCAGCACACATCCGCTCAGCACCACCAGCTTTATGAGGGTTGAAAATTTCTTCCGGTTTCTGGCCACTTACCTGCCGAATCAGACGCACAAGCTCCAAAACGCTCGTTTCAACACCACTTCCGATGTTAATAACCTCCTGGTCAACGGCCGGAGCTGTCGCAGCATTAACCATAGCGTTAATCAAATCATCGATATAAACGTAATCGCGCGTTTGACTGCCATTGCCATGTATGACGATAGAGCTGTTAGAAAGGGCATTGCGCATAAAACTGGGAATAATCGGCGGATGTGAGAGCGAAATGCGTTGGCCGGCACCATAAGCGTTGAAGATTCGTAAACAAACCGCCTCAACCCCGGCTTGCAAGCCGATTGTCCGCACATAATGTTCGGCCGCCAGTTTGGATACGGCATAGGGAGAGCGTGGCTTGACCTCAAACTCCTCTTTATATGGGATTTCGGTTTGGTCGCCATAAATTGCACCGGAGGATGCCAGCACAATTCGCCTGACCTGTGTATCGCGCACCGCTTCCATCAGGGTAACGGTTCCGCCAACGTTTACGTGGTTGTAACCGCTCGGAAAGAGTACCGACTCGGGCACGGAAACCCGGGCAGCGAGATGGAAAACACAATCCACATCCTTGAGAAGCGTCCAGAGCAAAGTTTTATCTGAGATGTTTCCTTGAACAAAATTGACATTTTCAGACAATTGAGATGGGTCGCCGGTTGAGCAGTCGTCCAGTGCGATAACCTCGTGCCCCTGGCTTGCCAAACGGTTGCTAAGCGCCACACCAATAAAACCTGCACCACCTGTGATTAAAAACTTCATGAGCCCTGCCTTTCAAGAAGAAATTATAGCATGTCAAGCCTTGGTTTTTTGTTAATCAGGCTGTTTGCCAGGGATTCTCATTATGGAACCGTCCTCATCGATTACATGAAGATTAGCAAAGCCA
>JAGOIM010000075.1 GCA_017995665.1 Anaerolineaceae bacterium
TTCGGCTTGATGCTGACGGGAATAATGCAGCTTGGCACCATTCGCGAACCGCTCTATCTCGCAATAGGCTTGCTCACTTTTCTGTCCGGTTTTCAATTGCTATATTCAGCGCTTGAGTTTTCATACTTGCTTGAAGCCCTTTTCGTAGCCGTGAACCTGCTCTTAGGCATTGTTGGTTCATTCTTTATTGTTAAAAATGCAGAAAGCAGGCCCGAATGAACAACACTGTTCTGCTTTTCGTCGCCCTTCCAATTGCTCTCGGCTTGCTCTTGATTTTGCTCGAACGCTGGCCTCGCTTTTCCGGGTTTTTAGCAGTGATAATTCCCCTAAGCCTGAGCGGACTTGCTCTGATTTTTTCGCAAAGTCTCAATTTGAATTTTTTGGGGCAATTTTTAGTTTTGGAAGACAGTCTGACTGTATTCGGACGAAATATTCAAATCGAAGCCAACCAGCTGGGCATGGTTGCCCTGCTTTATTTTGTCTGCTTTCTTTGGAACATCCCGGGCAAACTCTTTGATTACAACCACTGGTTCAAAAGTCTTTCTTTGATTATTAGCGGACTTTGGGTTTTGGTCCAGTTCATTAATCCATTCTTGTATTCCGCGCTTGTGGTTGAGCTGATTGTCCTTATTAGCGTCCCCTTGCTTTCACCGCGAGGGACAGCGGCAAAGGCTGGCATTATGCGCTATTTGACCATGCAAACTCTGGCACTGCCACTGATCTTGTTGAGTGGCTGGATGGTGGCGGGCATCGAAACATCGCCCTCTGCCCAAGCTTTGGTTTCCCGCGGTGTCTTTTTGGTTTTGGCTGGCTTTATGCTTTGGGCGGGTGTTTTCCCCTTGCACAGTTGGCAACCCATGCTTTCGGAAGAAAGCCAACCCTGGTCCTATAGTTTTTTGCTTGTCATTATGCAAGTGAGCCTGACTTTTTTCTTCCTCCATTTTCTCAATCAATACCCCTGGTTACGGAACCTTGAACAACTGGGGCTGGTCTTGAAATGGTTGGGGTCGCTTTCAATTGTTGCGGCTGGCGTTTTGGCTGCGTTTCAAACAAACCTTAAACGCATTTCGAGCTATATTTTCATGGCAGAAGCAGGTTACACTATCCTCACATTTGCCTATCTTCCCCAAGGTGGGCTCGATATTATCACCATGTCTCTTATTCCCCGGATTTTTGGCTTCTGGAGTTTAAATTACGCAATTTCATATTTATCGAAAAACATGTCCTCCGAAAAATTGGAGCTGGAAGAGCTAAAAGGCATCATTTACCGCTTCCCGGGAAGCAGCGGGCTTTTGCTTATCAGCTTTCTCAACATCATCGGAATGCCGCTTTTTTCGCTTTTCCCATCCAAACGGATACTTTGGGGCATCGTTATCGCCGATAATTTGGTTTTTCAAATTTTAGGTATTCTGGGTTTCCTCGGATTTATGATTGCAATTCTGCGCATGCTCAGTATTATGATTAAAAAACCAGAGATTGGCGAAGAAGAAAAAGTGGAAAAACCCATCATGATTCTGCCAATCGTCCTGATCGTGCTCATCATGGTATTGGCGGGTACTTTCCCTCAACTTTTCAGCGCCCCAATTCAAAATATTCTGCTATCATTTAACAATCTCATCCCCTAAGGGGAAATTGCACTACTTAACGAGTATAATTTAATCTGTAAACTAACTGAAAGACAGGAATCCTATGGACGAATATTCCGGTATAGAACAACTCGAAAAACGCGTTGAGTGGCTCGACAACGAGCGCCGCAACGATAAAACCAATTTGGCATCTTTGCAAAACCGCCTCACCATGCTTGAGAGCGAAAACCTGAGCCTGCGTAAGCAGCTTAAGGAACTCGAGGTGCAAATGACCCAGCAGGGCAATCAAATTGCCAGCATGGATAAATATGACAATCGCATCGAGAGGGTGAACCTTGACCTCTCCAAGCAAATTCGCGAAGTCAATGAACGGGCTGAAAGCAACCTCAACGAAGCGCAAAAACGCAACAAAATTGAAGTCGAATCTGCTAAAAAAGCTATCGCTGAAATCTATCCTCTGACCGAGATGTTTGAACAGCTCAAAGCCGAGCTGCCTTCTTTTCGGGCTGAAGACAGTCGCCTGGTTCGCCTGATTGAGGAATTAAAAGTAAAAATTCAGGAAGTGGGTCGTTTTGATGAAGACTACCGTCGCTCCCTCCATCTCCTCGAAGAAGGCCGGCGTCAGGAAGCCAAACGTACAACTGACCTGCAAGGCGAAGTCGCCTCAGTACGCAAACGCATCGAAGAAACCCGCAGTCGTTTTGACAGCTTTAGCGACAGCTTTCGCACTTTTGATACCCGCATTGCTGAATTGCAAAACAACGAAAAAGATCGCCGTGAAAATCAATCCCAATTTATCGAACGCGTCAATCTTTCTTTGGTTGATAAAGATAAAGTCTTTGCTGCCTGGGAAAAACGCTTTGCTGAAATTGACCAATTCAACGCCAATCTTGGCTCTCAAATTGATACGCTCGAAAAAATTCGCCTCTCCGTAACTAAAGCGATTGAAACCTCGGAAGACAGCTCTCAGCGCTTTGAACGGCGCATCAACGAAATCACCGAACTACAACGCCTCAACGATGACCGTTATCGGCAGGAATGGACTAATTTCAAATCCGACGACGTCAAACGCTGGACGAATTACATGCTTGCTCAGGAAGAGCAAAATCGCGAAAATAGCCAACAATTTGCCGAGCTACTCAAACAACTACAAGAAATCGATGACCTCACCGCCCTAATGCGCGATGATTTGGACAATCTTAGCCGCGAAACCCTCGGGCATATTCAGACGGTTTTACTCGCCTATCAGGAATCGGTTCAAAACGTCGCTCCGCTTTTGGATAAAAAGGCAAGTTAGTAAATGTATATATTGGGAACGGCCGGTCATGTTGACCACGGAAAATCAAGTCTGATTGCCGCCCTGACCGGCACACATCCTGACCGCCTGAAAGCGGAAATTGCCCGCGAAATGACCATCGAACTGGGTTTTGCTTCAATGACATTACCCAATAACGAGGAAATCGGAATTATTGACGTTCCCGGACATCGCGATTTTATTGGCAACATGCTCGCCGGAATTGGCGGGATTGATGCCGTTTTGCTGGTTGTTGCCGCAGACGAAGGCGTTTCCGCCCAGACGCGCGAACATCTCGCCATCATCGACTTGCTCGAAATCAAACGCGGGATTGTCGTCCTCACCAAAACCGACCTGATCAGCGACCCGGACTGGCTTCAAATGGTAGTAATGGACATTCGTGACATCCTCAAGCCGACATCCCTGGCAGATGCCCCGATTATTCCTGTTTCTTCGCGAAACGGCAGCGGTTTGCCTGAACTGATCGAGGAAATTCAGGAAACGCTCAAAACGATTCCAAATCGCAAAGATTTGGGGAAGCCGCGTTTGCCGGTTGACCGCGTATTCACCCTGACCGGATTTGGCACGGTTGTAACCGGCACACTTTTGGATGGCAGTTTCAAAGTCGGCGACGAAATCGTCTGCTTGCCTTCCGGCAAAAACGGGCGCATTCGGGGCTTGCAAAACCACCATCACAAACTCCAAAAAATCGAGCCAGGCTATCGCGCGGCAATTAACATTGTCAATCTAAATTATCAGGATATCCAACGCGGAGATGTGATTGCGCATCCCGGTGACTATCAAACCAGCCAATTGCTCGACGCCCATTTTCGCCTCTTGAAAGACAGCCCATTTCCGATTAAACACAATATGGAAGTCAAGCTTTTCATTGCCGCCAGCGAAACGACGGCCAAACTGCGTCTTTTGGGGGAACAAGTTCTCAATCCGGGTGAAGACGCCTTTATTCAGCTACGAACCGCTTCCCCAATCGTTGCCAGCAAAGGGGATCGCTTTATTTTGCGCCTCCCATCGCCTTCAGAAACTTTGGGTGGGGGGATTATCCTCGACCCGGACCCCAACCAAATTTATAAGCGGTTCAAAGAAGATAATCTTCAGCGTTTGGATAATATTTTTGCCGGAAATGAAAAAGAATTGCTCAGCCAGATTTTGGAAAACCTAAAAGTAAGCACTTTAGCAAACCTTGTCCAAAAATCCGCCCTTTCAAGTGAAGAAGCGAAAGCAATCATAGAAGAAATGCTCGAGAATGGGGAAGCGATCAGTTTGGGAAAAAGCAAAGACTTCAATAAAGTCGATTTTGTTTCCCAGGAGTACTGGCAATGGCTCAAAGAAAATACCACGCATCTCTTGGCAGATTTCCATCAGCAAAACCCCTACAAAGCGGGCATGCTTCGCGAAGAATTAAGGGCAAAACTGAAACTCTCTCAATCTTTATTTGACCAAATTATCGACAAACTGGCGGAGGAAGAAAATCTCGCTCAGAAAAAGAATCTGCTTTGGCTTCCAAAGCATCGAATAACTTTTTCGGACGAAGACGAGCGCAAAATTGCCTTGCTGATGGCAGAGTTTAGCAGAAGCCCATTCACCCCTCCCGATCTCAAACAAATTCAGGATCTCGTCGGCTCAGAAATTCTGGAAGGCTTAACTACCACCGGCAGATTGGTCCCTGTTTCGGATGCGGTCATCTTCAGCTCTGAAGCCATTGAAGAAATGAAGAACTGGATTCGGGAGACAATTCAAGAGAAAGGCAGTCTTAGTTTGGCAGAATTTCGCGACCATTTTCAAACCAGTCGCAAATTCGCCCAGGCAAGTCTTGAATATTTTGATTCTATTGGAATTACTTATCGAAAGGGTGACGTTCGCGCCTTAAGATAGTACAATATACCTATCACGATTCTAAAAAAGGAGAATTTAGTTATGGCATGGAAAGTAATTATCACAGACGGCTTGGAGAGCAACGGTATCGACCTGATCAACCAGGCTGGCGAAGCAGTCAATCGCAAAGGCATCGATGCTGCGCAGCTTTTGGAAGAAGTTGGTGAATACGAAGGCATGATCGTTCGTGGCCGCACCAAAGTTACGCGCGAAGTTTTTGCCGCTGCTAAAAATCTTAAGATTGTCGGTCGTGCCGGTGTCGGCGTTGACAACATCGATCTCGTTGCCGCCAAAGAATTTGGTGTGCATGTCGTCAACTGCCCTGTGGCAACCTCTGAAGCTGTAGCAGAACATGCAATGGCTCTGATGTTTGCCTTAGCTCGCGAACTGCCCCGGGCAGACGCCGCTATGAAAGCAGACAATTGGGCAAAGAAAGACCTGATGGGCGTTGAGCTCGACGGGAAAACCCTCGGCGTTTTGGGCTTCGGCAATATCGGTCGCCGCACCTGCAAATATGGTTCCGCAATGGGTATGAAAGTCCTCGTTTATGATGTAATCGACATTCACGACCGCGCTGCCGAACTCGGCTACCAACAGGTTAGCCTTGACGAATTGCTCGCTCAAGCTGATTTCATCAGTCTGCATATGCCTCTCACCCCCGAAACCAAACATCTGCTTGACGATGCCACTTTCGCAAAAATGAAAGATGGCGTGCGCATAGCCGACGCTTCCCGTGGTGGTGTGATTGACCAAGCCGCATTGCTGCGTGCATTGGAATCCGGCAAAGTTGCCGGTGCCGGTTTAGATGTTTACGAAAAAGAACCTCCTGTGGATTGGGCATTGGCTGAACACCCCCGTGTCATCGCCACCCCTCACATCGGCGGACAAACCATCGAAGCTCAAATCCGCGCTGCGGATGACATCGCTTCTGAGGTCGTCAACGTTCTCGAAGGTAAACCCATGCGCTGGATGATTGTCTAATAACAATCAAATCAAATAGAACAAAAAAAACCGGAGTTCGCTCCGGTTTTTTTGTTTTCATTCTTAAGGCATTGGTGTTGGGGTTGAGAAAATCAATTCTTGCCCCGGTGTTCCGACTGGGGTCGGGGTTGGAACCGGTGTTTCGCCTGATGGGTCATGCACGTAAACATAATCGCCCACATTCGCCCAGTTGAACAGCCAATGGGCATCACCGGCAAACATATTCACACAACCATGAGATTGTTTGAAACCCAAAATCGTAGGCCAGTAGATTCCATGAATTGCCTGCGCATGGTTATAATACATCGCCCAGGGTATTCCCTCATAATAGAAAAAGTCGGAGCGGTCGGCTTTATAAGAACCTTGCATTTGGTCGATTTCCCGCTTCTCATAAATCCGGTAAGTGCCCGGGTCAGAATATAACTCGCCGGAACCAGTGCCAACAATCGCCGCAAAGACCAGTTCGTTATTTTCGTAAGCGGAGAGTGTTTGGTTATGCAGGTCAATGTTGATCCATTTTCCGCCTTCAACACCGGGGGGAGTGCTTGTATCAATCACGACTTTTCGCGATTTCAGTGAAGGCATCCACTCGCTTGGTGAAATTTGGTACCATTCGTAGCCTTCCGCTTCAACCGTTTTGTAAATCGGGAAAGCGTCAAATTTTGTATAAGTTATCCCGGAAAGTGGCGAAGAGAAACTGGCAGCACTATATGAACCGGTGTTGTCGATGGTGAAACCAAGATTGCTTTCAGGTGTTTCAAAAAATTCCAAACCCTGCCAAGTGGGGCTTGAATAATGCGGGGTGGCTTGCATCCAGCCACCATTCAGGAGCCGTACGTAGTTATTGCCGTTCGAATAGGCTTGCTCAACAACGGCAACATAGCGGTTGTCTCCACCGCCAATGTTGCGAATAACGGTTCCGCCGTTGATTGCATCGTCCAGGCTGGCATATACGCGTCCCTGTCCCTCTTCAATATTGGCAACCCGAATCGGCAAATCCGACAGCGAGGGGTCGGGCTTATGAGCTGGCATTCCCGTAAGCGGATAGGGAAAACCCTCTTCACGCAAACTTTTAATCGTCTGAGAGGGACCCAAGGGCAAACAATCTGCGGGATTTTCAGGATAATATCCGGGCATACAGAGCGGCAAATCGGCATATTGCTGGCTCTGATTTTGTGAATTCATAGCCGAAACAGGTTGAACGCTAAAGACCAGGCTAACAAGTAAAGTCATGGTAATTAAGAGATATTTTTTCATCTTCATGTTTGCATTATACCGTTTTAATTTGAGAGCCAAAATTTTTTGTCACAGTTTACCGCGTTCAGCCTGTCGCTGTTCTTTGGTTTCTATTATATGCTCCCCGAACAAGGTATAATTCAGCAAAGGTGAAAATGCGAAACTTATTGCAAAGCATTGAAGATAAACTGCGCTACCTCCTTGAAGAGAAATTGGACAGGTTGATTTTTC
>JAGOIM010000076.1 GCA_017995665.1 Anaerolineaceae bacterium
GCCGGCACGGTGGTCTGGAACGGACCGATGGGCGTTTTTGAATTCCCACAGTTTGCCAAAGGCACCTTTGGCGTAGCACAATCGGTTGCCAACAGCAAAGCGATTAGCATTATCGGCGGCGGCGATTCCGTTTCGGCGATTAATCAATCCGGTCTGAGCGATAAAATCACCCACATCTCTACCGGTGGCGGTGCTTCACTGGAAATGCTGGAAGGGCTGGAACTGCCCGGTCTGGCTGCTTTAGACGATAAATAGAAAGAATTGTTTTTAGCTTCAAAGAGCCATCCCAGGGATGGCTCTTTGTGTTTTATTTGAAACCATAAGTGCGTAGGGCGAGATTGAAAATGTTTTAACCTTAATACCTGAGTTTCTCAATTTAGTGTCCTGAAAACATTTCTTTTCTTCGTTGAAAACATATTATTTCAGCAAAATGAGAAAATCAGGTCGTAAGCCAATTTGCTCTTTTCAAACCGGCAATTTATTTCGTAAGCAAACTTGTGCGTTTCAAGCCGGCAAAAAAAATTATCGTAGGCCGGCTTGTGCTTTTCAAGCCGGCAAGATCCTGGCAAATTATTAAGCCGGATTCAAAAACAGAATCCGGCCTACAGTTAAATCTAAATGCAATTAAATTCGAACGAACGCGCTATGTTTGTTAATAAAATAAATACAATATTTGTACGGACAGGGCTCGTCTCTGTCCGCCAATGCTTTGATCAGATGAGCACTCTCAGACGGAGATACACCGCTCTCTTCGCATCGGGTGCTAAAGGACCCCGTCCATACAGAGTTTTGTAAAATAAGTTTGAATGGTAATAAACCTTCTGTAACATTATCAATTGACTTGATGCACCCCCGGACACAGCTGATAAAATCCGTTTGACAAAGCACCGCATCGGGACTAAACTTAACCTTTATTGTTCTACTATACGAAACGTTGGAGCTGTCATGAATCAAAAAACCGAAAATCTAAGCGCCCATATCACGGAGAGTACTTTACTCCAACCGGCAATTCAAGCATGGAAGTTTTTCCTTCGTGACCAGGGACGCTCGCATCACACGCTGAAAGCTTTTGAGGCCGATTTATTGCTCCTTGAAACATTCTTGCCGACCGATAAGCAAATTGGACAAATTTCGACAAATGACCTGGAAGGTTTTCTCGGCTGGCTTGAAAAAGGCCGCGGAATCCCTTGCAGCCCCAAGACGCTTTCACGGCGGATCACCTCCTTGAAATCCTTTTTTCGTTGGTTGACCCAAAACGCAGTCATTTCAACCGACCCCGCCGAAAAAATTGTTCAAAAGACAGTCATCAGCCCCTTGCCGACTGTGCTAACCAGTCAAGAGCTGGCAAGTGCGCTTGAAGCTGCCGATGCCATTCGCAGCTCTGCCGGTCAGGATTTTAGGCCCTACGTTCTGCTAAAACTGGTTTTGGAAACTGCTTTGAAAAAGGGCGAATGCCTCAATCTCAAGACAAATCACCTGGAGCTGAGCAATCCGGACGAAGCTTTTATTTTCGTCCGCTATCCGAACCAACGCTATCGCTTTAAGGAACGTAAAATTGAGGTTTCTCCCGAATGGGTTGAAGCCTATCAGCAATATGCTGAAAAATATGAAATTAGCGATCAGGTTTTTCCCTGGTCTCAACGGCGGCTTGAATATTTGCTCGAAGATGTTACCAATGCCGCTAAAATGGATAAACACATCAGCTTTGACATGTTACGCTGGACAAGCGCTCTCAACGACTTTTCCAACGGAATAGCTCAGGATAAAATCCGTCAAAAACTGGGTGTCTCAAAAATTCAATGGCGCGAAGTCAAAAACAAATTGCGCAGCCTGGCTGAGCAAAACGGTTATGCTCTTCCCGATGAGGAAGAACAGCCGAAGTAATTCGCACTCTCAATAAGGAAAAATATGGAATATACAACTCGTAAGCAACGCAAGAGCGGCTTTCCGCTTGGATGGATATTGTTCATTTTTGCTCTTGTTTTTGTCCTTTTAGCCGGCATTAGCATTAACAATATCCGCAACGGTGAGCCTGGCTTTATGACCAATCTTTGGGCAGTATCCCCCGAAAAAGAACCTGACCCTTATCTTGAAGGCAGTGGTTTGGCTTTGAACGTCCCCCCCTATGTCAAAACCGTGATGCTCATGGGCTCTGATTTTCAACCGGGAATTGGCTTTCGGACGGACACAATGCTCCTGGTTGCCATGAATACCAAAACCAGTGAATTTCACATGCTCTCCTTCCCCCGCGACCTTTGGGTCAACATCCCCGGGGTTGGTCCCCAGCGCTTGAACACCGCCGCACCTTTTGGTGGTAACCAATTGCTCGGTGATACGCTGGCACTCAATTTTGGCATTCGCCCTGACAACTACGCCATGATCAACTTTGACGGTTTTAAGAACGTTATCCGGGTAATGGGCGGAATTGATGTTGACGTTGCCCAACACATGGAGGATGAATGTTGGGTGAACGACAGCGGCTGGTGCGTGGTTGAACCGGGCAGGCAGCATATGAATGAATCAGAGGCTTTTTGGTATGTCCGAGCCCGAAAAAACACTTCCGATATCGACCGCAATCGTCGCCAGCAAGAAGTTGTTAAAGCCATGATTCTCAAAATAATCAGCCCTTCGCAGCTCTTGAATATGGGCAACTTAATCCCTGCTTTCAGTGAGGCGATTGAAACTGATATGAGCCTCGGCGATATGTTCCTTTACGCCTTCCCGCTCTCGAAATTCTTCGACGGAATCAATATGACCAGCTACCAAATCGGCTTCGACCAGGCAGCCCCCGGTATGACAGACGGTGGTGCTTCGGTGCTTTATCCTGATATTTACGGAATTCAAGCCGTCATCAGAGAAGCCCTTTGGGTTGAATAATCTTATTTCGGAGGGATGAGGCTGAGGTGCAAAACCTCGCTCTCAAAACCGGTAATTCTCCAGGCTTGAGAAATTCGCAAGCCGGCTAACCACAAAATCGACCCCACATTGCAGACAACAGGCCAGTTTTCCCTTGCAGTGTGGGGAATTTTTTGATTAATAAAGAAATCGCTCAGCTTTTGACGCTTGTGCACCATCCCCAATGGCGACCAGCGCTCACCGACAATTGGCGGGCGAACGGTCAGAGGCCATTCTAAATCCGCCGGATTCAACCAAGCCTGCAAGGGGTCTTCCCGAAGCTCTTTTGGCAGTTTTTTATAAGCTTTCGCATCAAGCATTTCCGCTTTCAACAACCAACCATTTTGTAAGCTCAGCGGATTCTTAACGGTCAATTTTTGTTCTTCAGGGCGAATGAGCTGGGGAATATCAGTTCTTGGCAGCGTATAAGGGCCCAAAGACAAAATAATCTGTTCGTTTTGCGATTGGATTAAGATACCACCCTTAAAATCCGCCCGGGTAGCTTTTTGCTCAATCGCATTTCTTGCCCGTTGCAGTTCTTCAAAGCCCACATCCCGCATATCAGGTCGTAAGTCGTTCACCGCTTTTGTTAGCAGGCGGGCTTGGATTGCTTCGTCCTGCTGATCCCAAAGACTTCTGTCAATTATCAGTGCTTTCCCATCGTCAGCTTTTATAACGCAAAGTGCAAAGGCTTGGTCAGTGATTCGTTCCAAAACCTGACGGTCGAGTTCGAAAACGCGGGCATTGCGACTGACGATGCGCTTGAAAGCAGGTTGAACTTCTTCCAAAAGCGGAATCACTTCATGCCGCAGACGATTGCGATAAAAGCGGCTGTCCTGATTGCTTTCATCTTCAAGCGCTTGAATGTTTCGTTCGGCACAATAAGTCAAAATCTCAGCTTTGGAGATGTTGAGCATCGGACGCCAAAGAGGGATTTTTTCCGAAAATTGTTTCAAAAAATCCACAGGGCGAATACCGCTCAGCCCGTTCAGCCCGCTGCCTCGTAAAAAATGCATCAGAACCGTTTCGACCTGGTCATCCTGATGATGAGCAGTGAGCACTGCTTGCGCCCCATGTTTTTCAGCAAGTGTCATTAAAAAAGTATAACGGCATACTCTGGCGGCTTCTTCGATTCCCATTTTCTTGGTTTTAGCATAGAGCCCGACATCTTGCGCGCCAAGTTCGCATTGATAACCCCAGTCAGCCAAAAGCTCAAGCAACTGAGCTGCCTGTTGGGAGGAAATTTCGCGCAATTGGTGGTCAAAATGGGCTGGAATGATGTTTAATCCCGATTCTTTCAAAAGATGCAGCAAACAAAGACTGTCCGCCCCACCCGAAACCGCCACCACAATCGGCTTGTCTGGCTCAGGCTCAAAACCTTCGATGAAATCTTTAATAAAAACAGCAGCTTTCATACTGAAATTATAGCTTATGGCAATTGAGATAAAGCTTAAATTTAGTTTGCAAAACGCCTCAAGCGGGGAGTTCTTGAATTAGCTATTGGCGCCGCTGTCACATATCTAAATACTAAAACAAAGAAGGAGCGAATAAAAAATCGCTCCTTCTTGTTTCCAGCAAATCAACTTTTGTTTTGTTTGCTTACAAATTTTCCGAGACAGAGTTAATTTCACCCAGTGTATATTCACGATCGCCATCGTCCGTGATGAGGTTTGCGGTTTCTCTTGCCATTTGCAATGCCGCATTCATCTCAGCAGTCCTGCCCAAGCAAGCGTTTGCTCTGGCAACAGCTTCATAACCAAAAGGCAGGTCGAATCCGCCAAAATTATGCTTGAGGCAAAGATTAAGCGACCTCTGAGCATGCCAAAGAGCAATCTCACCCTGCTTTAACACCGCGTGAACCCGCGAAATTATCCATTCGCCTCGAGCCTGCTCAAGCGCTGTACCGCATTGAGACCAGTGATAGCAAGACGCATGAGCAATCAAGACCATCTGAGATTCATCTTCTTCTGATCTTTCCTTTTCCAGGTAATCCCAGGTCCGGTTGAACAGGTTCACAGCTAATTGGCGGTGGTCAACTTCGGGTGAATTTTTCTCGGTCATAGCACTAAATCATCCATTCTCCAACTTGCAGCAAGACGACCTCACTGCCGTCAGTCTTGATGTAAGGTTTGAGATTAATTAATTAATCAGAATAATTTGGCACGTTCAAATTAATCAGTATATTGTTGGTTCTAATTCTAATCATCAAATCGATATCTAACTTTCAGATTGTTAAAAGATTTGAAACTAATGATTTTGTCATGCTGTAAACGTCCTACAACGATTCCTTGTTGGACACGATTATTATCCGCAAAGGCCTTGATACTACCTCCTGTGAACACACTGTCTTCAATGAAATTACGATAGTATTCCGGATCGATAAGAGTATTTGCAGCAAATTCATCAGCTAAGGATTCCTCTTTTTCATTACAATGTTCGCCAATAAAGAAACCCTGTTGATTGCCTCGGTTAAGCAGATGGAAAATCTCGTGTAGCAAGGTGAACCACAACTGATCATGTGTTTTTCCTCGCAGTGATACTTGAATGCAGGCAACTGAATTGTTGCGAACCAAAAATGTAGAAGCATAAGTATTCATTCCTGACTGTGCGGGTAAAACGTGAAAATATACCCCTGCAGTTCCCAGAACTTCGCGTAATTTATAAATCATTTCCTCTGGTTCCGTACCAATATTTAGATCACGGACTTCTTTTATTTTCAACTTTAATTTCTCTCTGTTAAAAGATGGGAAGGACGGTGTGATCTGCTCTTCAACCTGGATTTGGCCAATCCTTATCCACGTTGCAAGCTTTGCAATTATCTTCGGGTCTGCATTATTTCGAGCTCGATTTGTAGATCTGCAGTAAACCTCCATTGCAGGGGTCGACCATGTTTTCTCCCAAGCGTCATAATCTTTGACCTCAAAAAATCGAAACAATTCTTTACCTTTTTCATAAATATTGCTAGTGGGTTTGACAAGATGATAAGATACAAGACTCTTGTAATCAAAAAGGGAAATCCACTCTTTGTTTTGTTCAATTTCTTGTTCAATCGTTCGTCTGGCAATAAAACTGTCATAACTTGACTGAAGCCGTTGCCAGTATGTTGATGTTGTACCAAATATGTTCTCGAAAGCTATAGACATTTCTGGATTAATGCTTGCCTTCCCATTGATAATCTGGCTTACATGTTTTGGAGAAACATCTAATCGATTTGCCAATTCTACCTGTGACATATTTTTGATTGTCAATAATTCGTCCAGGTATTCACCCGGATGAACTGTAAAGTTTAGTTTGTCACTCATGATAATCCTTTATCTCTACTATCATTATTTCTTTTACTTCTTCAAGCAACCATTTCCCGTGCTCATTTTTCGGAATCGCTTCAGGTATTGGATGAACTATAAGTCGATAATTCTTACTGAGATCAATTGAGAAATACTGTATTCTTGCCTTCGCATTGTTTGATGAATAATTAGTCAAATCATGAAATCGCTGAGGTGGTATGTTAGGGATTTCCGCAAAACTTTCAAAAACATTTTCCAATTCGTTCAGACGTAGCATTAGAGAACGTGATAACATACCATATGTTTTCTTTATTTCTATTTCACTTGTTAATATCTTTTCCAACTTACGATTCTTGTAATGAATTATCATGTCCAGTTAATTACCTTATTGGTAATTCATTATAGCTTGTTGTGACAAATTGTCAAGAGAATGATTAGCCTCATCCTTCAAAACAACCAACCGGAGATTATAAAAACGGAGTGGTCGACAACCACTCCGTCCAATTATAATTATACAGTTCCTGACATAATCAGATTTTTACTAAACCATCCAGTCGCCGTCTTTCAAGAGGACGATTTCGGTTCCGTCTTCTTTGATGCCGGTAACGGTAACATCTTTCGAACCAACCATAAAATCGACATGAATCAGCGAGCCGTTCATGCCCAGCTTGCGATTTTCTTCTTCCGAGCGTTCGGTTGAACCAACCAAATTATCGGTATAAGCAGCGCCCAGAGCAAAGTGGCAAGAAGCATTTTCGTCAAAAAGTGTGTTCTTGAACAAAATGCCGGTATTGCTAATCGGGGAGTTATCGGCAACCAAGGCAATTTCGCCCAAATGCCGTGCGCCTTCATCCATATCAAGCAAATCTTGCAAAATTTGTTTGCCAACTTTTGCGTCAAAATCGATAACTTTGCCGTCTTTGAATGTGAAGTGGAAATCGTCCACCAACTGACCGCGAACCGATAGCGGCATCGTTGCGCGTAAAACGCCATCCACACGGTCGGCATCCGGCATGCTAAAGACCTCTTCGGTC
>JAGOIM010000077.1 GCA_017995665.1 Anaerolineaceae bacterium
TTTGGGCATTCAGCGCACGATTGTCCGCCCCATGCAAAGTTTCCTGATCGCTCATCGGTTGTTTAGAAACAGCCGAAGCCACTTCTAAGCCAAGAACTTCAAAAGAAGTGTTCGGGAAAACAGCCTGAAAACCCAAGCGAACTGCTTCAATCTTGCTTGGATTTTCAGAACCGACGATAATAACCGTTTTAGCCTTCAAAGTTTAACCTAAAGCTCAGCGCGTTCCTTCAGAACGACAAGCAAAGCTGCAAGAATCGCCTTAGCTTCACTGCCCATGGCTGTTGCTTTTGCAATCATTTCTTGTGCGCGGCTTTCGTCTTCGTAACCTTTCAGGTTGATTTTGACGTTCAAACAAGCCGCTTCGAAACCGGCATTTGCCTGATATACACCGGAAGCAGCGTCTGAAATGGCATTGACGTTCCCAATTTCGGCCATGCGCAAGGCAAGTTTCATCACATCTAAACACATTTCAGCCGAATGGAGCGGAACACCGGCAGCCACAAAATTGGCATCCTTAATTGCCTGGTCGCGAATGGCGATGTTTTCATCGCTGTCTTTAGGCAAGCGACGGGCTATCAAAACACCGTCGTAAGAATTTGCATCAATTTCAATTGCTTCGGTTAACAGTTTGCGCAGATTTTCGCCACTTTCAATTACTTGCCAGCATTCTTCTTCAACATTTTTATATTTTGCTTTGCCGATTGTCAATCGCGCGTTCATCACCGCCAGGGCAGCTCCCAATGCACCGGCATAAGCCGCTGCCGAACCGCCACCCGGTGCGCTGGTTCCCTCTGCCACCCGGTCGAGGAAGCTGGGTCCCGAATTTGCAGCGGCAGGAGAGTCTGTGCCTTCAAAGAGGCGGTTTTCGAGCAATTGATCATGCTCAAAGCCATCCAGCTGCAAATAATAGCGCCCGGCATTAATCAAAGCGCGGCTGGGTAAGAGACCAACAATTTCAGAATGGTGAATGCCAACGCCATAGCGGGCGGCTTCGCGACGAACAAATTCGGTTACCTGAGCCATCGGAGACTTCCGATAATTGGTCAGATTCATCGAAACCTGCGCCAAACCGTCGACCAAAACGCCCATCCCTTTCACATAATGAAAACCACCTGAAGAATTCCGCACGCGACGGCCAATCTTTTCGGCGATGCTGACATCAGGGGTGTTCAAGAAAATGTTATAAGCAATTAATGGCTGACGTGCCCCAATTACAGTTGCACCGGCAGGACCCATCACTTTTGGACCAAAATCGGGCTCGCGATAGGGGTCGGTCGCAATACTTACTTTGATACCTTCAAATTCACCGCGGCGAATATCTTCCAAATTGACCCGATCTGGGCGGGCAGAAGCTTCTTCGTAGAGATAAACCGGAATATTCAGCGTGTCGGCAACCCGTTTACCCAAACGGCGGGCGATTTCGACACACTCTTGCATGGTAACATCCGAAATAGGCACAAAAGGAACTACGTCGGTCGCTCCCATGCGTGGATGCTCACCGGTGTGATGGTTGAGGTCAATCAATTCAGACGCTTTGACAATCCCCTGATAGGCGGCTTCTTCAACACCGGCCGGATCGCCGATGAAGGTGAGCACTGTGCGATTATGATCCATGTCGGAATGATGATCCAAAACGCGAACACCGGCAACGTCGGCAACCGCTTTGATAATCGCTTCGATAACTTCCGGTCTGCGTGCATCGGAAAAATTGGGAATACATTCAATTATTTTCATAACTTGTCTCTCTCCTTAATTGATGGAGATATTATAACAGGGAGAAGGCGGATAGAGACAGCGAGCAATTCTCAACAGCGCATAATGATGATTGCGCTTATAAGCTCAATTTATGCGATTTGCGCTTATAAACACAAAAGCGACCGTTGCGGGTCGCTTTTGAAGGGTAAGCAAATCTAATAGGAAAAATTATTGAGCGCGATATTTCTTAATTAGCTCTAAAACATAGTCCCAATTGACAATTTTTTCGAGGACTTCTTCGATGTGTTTTTTGCGAAGGTTCTGATAATCCAGGTAATAAGCGTGTTCCCAAACGTCCAATCCAAAAACGGGGAATTTGTCGTCTTTCCAGGGGTTGTCGCCGTTAGGGGTGGAGTAGACTTCCAGGTTCTGACCGTTGACAACCAGCCAAACCCAACCACTGCCAAACTGACCAACGCCTTTGGTTACGATTTGATTCTTAAATTCTTCCACAGAACCAAATGCCTTGACCAAAATTTCTTCCAATTCGGCTGGCATTTTGCTGGTGCCGGCGGGAACGAATTCTTTCCAGTAGAGGTTGTGGTTCCAAGCCTGAGCGGCGTTGTTATAGAGTTTTTTCATCGCAGGGTCTTTAGCTGCGACGTCGACAATTTCTTCCAAAGTAGCGCCTTCAAGAGCGCTGCCTTTGATTAAATCTTTGGTGGTATCAAAATAAGCCTTATGGTGTTTGCCATAATGGAATTCAATAGTTTGTTCTGAAATAACCGGAGCCAGAGCATCTTTGGCATAGGGCAACTCAGGTAATTCGAGGGGGGATTTCATCCAAAATTCTTTTTGTGACATTTTTTCTCAACTTTCTGTTTCCTTGATTTTTATTAAGATTATTATAAAAATATTCCAGCCGAATTTCGAAAACATGTACAAGCTTCGAGGCGACTGGCAGGAGATAGGAATGGAAGGCAAGGCCAAATTTGGAATAAAAGCTAACATTAAACATGTGAAGAGAGCAAAACATTATCGCTGATGAATTAGGGGTGTGACATTATTGCTGGAGGATAACACACTATCGAGATTTCCATTGACAAATTAGGCCTTTAAGATAAAATAAAAATTCGCAAGCCGAAGTGGCGGAACTGGCAGACGCGCTACGTTCAGGGCGTAGTGGGCATGAGCCCGTGAGAGTTCAAATCTCTCTTTCGGCACTAAACCTCTCATTTGAGAGGTTTTTTTATTCCCCACCTATTTCCTGATTCCCTGTTCACCGCCTATGAAATGCTCCTTCAAAATTAGGTATAATAACGCCTTAGGAGTAACTACTAATGACAATGATCTGGACAGTTTTGCAGTTTATTTTGTTTTTTGGGCTTTTAGTTTTCATCCACGAGCTTGGCCACATGTTGGTTGCCAAAGCTCTTGGCATTGAAATTGAAGAATTCGGCTTTGGCTATCCCCCCCGCCTTGCCAAACTTTTTACCTGGAAGGGTACTGAATTTACCCTCAACTGGATTCCCTTTGGCGGTTTTGTCCGTCCTAAGGGCGAAGAAAATCCCGACGAACCGGGCAGCATTCTTGCCGCGCCAAAATGGAAACGCTTCCTTGTTATGGTTGCCGGTGCAACGATGAACTTTATTTTTGGCATTGTTTTGCTGATTGTAATGTTTTCTGTTGCCGGTGGGCAAGACACTTCCAAAGTGATGGTTGCTAATGTTGATGCAAGCTCCCCTGCCCAGGTTGCAGGTTTGCAATCAGGCGATATCATCACCGAGGTCGGAGAATATGAAATTGACAGCTTCGACTCGATGACCGCAGCGACCAACCAATATAAAGGTCAGGAAGTTTCGGTCAGCTACGACCGCGATGGCACAATCGGCACTGTCCTCCTGACCCCGCGTGAGAACCCGCCCGAAAACCAAGGTGCAATCGGCATCCAAATCACCTATCCGGTAATATCGCTTCCCTTTGGACAATCCGTTGTCCAGGCATTCAAAACTTTTTGGCAACAAGTGAAAACTACGGTTATGATGCCAATTAACCTGATTAGAGGCGCTATTTCCCCGAACGAAGCAAGAGTTGTCGGCATTAAAGGCATATTCGATATGTTTAACAATGCCTCGCAAAACGATCAGATTAGCGCAGTTGGTTTCCCGATTTATCGCCTTTCATTAATCTCGATGATTTCGATAGCTCTGGGAATCACAAACCTGCTCCCAATTCCGGCTTTGGATGGCGGTCAGATTATGTTCCTGCTTATTGAAGCAATCACCGGGAAGAAGATTCCTGATAAGGTCGCAATTGTTGTAAACAATCTATTTTTCTATGCGCTTATTGCCTTGATGATCTACATTACCATTCAAGATTTTGTCAACCCAATATTTGCGCCTTAATGAGGCAAGATGGAAGTATCAAACACTATGGATAATCGCATCAAAGCGCTGATGGATTTGGAACACCAAGTCCCGCCGCAGATGTTATACGAATTTTCGGATCTTGACGCTAAAGAACAAGCCGAGCTTGCCAAAGTTTGGCTTGATATTCCTTTACAGCGTCGTCAGACTTTCATGCAGGACTTAGTTTCTCTGGCAGATAATGACGATATGCTCATGTTTGAAGGAATCGCCCGAGTCGCTTTGAAGGATCAGGACAGCGATGTCATTATCTCGGCGATTGATTTGCTCTTTGAAGCCGAAGACTGCCGATTGGTACCGCTTTATTTACACCTTTTGGCAGATCAGTCGCGCAGCGAACTCGTCCGTGCCGCAGCTGCCAATGCTTTGGGACCCTATGTTTACCTTGGCGAGACTGAAAAAATCAAATCGGATTTACTTTTAGAAACTGAGGAAAGCTTGCTCAAAAGCTACCGTGAAGACAGCTCCGATTTAGTGCGCAGGCGCTCTTTGGAAGCGCTGGGTTATTCCGGCCGTGCTGAAGTCCCCGCCCTTTTGCGCAAAGCAGTTGCCATGCGCGATGAACTTTGGCTCGAAAGTGCCATGTTTGCCATGGGGCGTTCGGCTGACGAACAATGGGAAGAGCAGATCCTCGAAAATTTGGAACACGAAAACGTGGCTGTTCGGATTCAAGCCGTCCATGCCGCCGGTGAACTTGGCTTAAGCAAAGCACGCAAAACCTTGCTCAAAGGGATTGATTCGGTGGTGGATGAAAGCTTGCGCCATGAAATCATTTGGGCATTGGCTATGATTGGCGGAGACGGCGTTGAGCGGAAGCTTGAAAGCCTGATGAAAAATGCCGATAACGACGAAGAAGCCGCCTTTATTGATGATGCAATTGAATTGCTCAACTTCACCGAGGGCAGTGAGAATTTTGAATTATTCGCCATGCCCTACCAAGAAGGTGAAGAGCATCAGCACGTAGAGATTGACCTTGATGACGAAGATTATCTGGACGACCAGGACTTCGACGAAGAAGAATGGGAAGTCTATGTCGATGACGATGACAATGAAGATGACGACGAGGACGATTATACCGTTGGAGATTTTGACGAAGATCGATTCTAATTGATCAGCTTTATCGCGACACTAAAATGAAAGCAGAAACCGACACCGAACTTTCCCGTTTACAAGCAACTGTTTATGGGCGGGTGCAAGGGGTCGGTTTTCGTTATTTCACCTTGAACGCCGCAAACGATCTGGGGCTTTTTGGTTGGGTGCGGAATATGCCCGACGGCAGCATTCAGCTTGTGGCCGAAGGAGCCAAAGAGCAATTAGATAAATTTGTCAGCCGTTTGCGAATCGGCCCCCATTCAGGCCGGGTTGACGACTTCCGCCATAGCTGGCAAGCTTATCGGGCAGAATTTGACCGTTTCGAAATCCGAGGATAGATTTCCTAAGCAAGAATTTCTAAACCAAAACAAAGGATGCTTGAACCCTGGATTAAACAAAAACAGCGGAATGGTCAAAACGGTCATTCCGCTGTCTAATAATTTACTAAAAAATGTTAATCTCGCGCTTCCCCGGAACGCACACCAAAAATCATAGCCAAAGCAGCCAGCATGAAGACCGGTCCAATCACGAAAATTGCGCCATAATTGCCGCCGGCTAATTTAATAATCAAACCATTGAGATTTGGACCAATGATAGCTGCCAGCGTTGAAAACAGGTAGTATAAACCGGTGAAAGTGCCGGTCTTAGCGGATGTCGTCAGGTCGACAACCATTGGCAAGGAGTTGATATTGATAAAGCTCCAGCCAATTCCTGCCAGTAGAAGCAAAATTGTCAAATTATAGAAATTCCCTAAAAGAGGCAGCGTCCCATGCTGAACCAGCAAAGTGCTTTGGGGAATAAAGAAAATGGCGAGCAAAACTAAAATCATGATTGTCAAACCAATGCTGATTGTTTTTCGCCGACCTAATTTTGCGCCAATAAAACCTGCCGGTATGGAAAATATCAAGAATGTAGCACCAACACTGGTGACCAATCTGCCCGCGTCACCCAGTTCCAAGCCAAGAACGTTGACACCATAAAGCGAAAGAAAGGCTTCGATAGCGTTATAGGCAATGAACCAAAACAAAATCGCCAGGAAAATCCGCAGGGCATCGCCATGTTTTCCAGTAAAAAGATCTTTGAGGCTCTTCCACATATTGGGGTCTTCTTTTGTTACTTCTTCGACAGGAACTTTTGGTTCACGAACAAAAATCAAAACCAAAATTGCTGCCAAAATGACTAAAGCAGAGCCGAACCAGAAAGGAAAAGCTTGATTTTGCTTGACTAAGATGCCCCCGATTGACGTTCCAAGCACCATTCCAACACCACCCATAAAATTGATGATGCCGTTTGCCTGAGAACGTAAATGAGAGGGGGTAACATCGGGCATCAGCGCCACAACCGGCGTCCGCCAAAAAGCCATCGCCAAAATTGTCGTTACTGTACAGGCTACGAAAACCGGGAGCGATGCAGCCAAGGGAATCAAGCCAAAAGCAACTGCTGCAATCGGTGCGCCAACTAAAATGAAAGGCAGACGGCGTCCAAGTTTGGTGCGAACCCGGTCAGACCAGGCACCCACCGGGGGTTGAATGAATAATGCCGCAATATTATCAATCGACATAAAGAAACCAATAGCGACAGAATCGAGACCGAATCTTTGTGACAAAAGAAGGGGAACGTAAACGTTATAAAGACTCCATAACACACTTGTGCCAAAAAAACCAAAACCAATCAGGAACAACTTGCCGTAATTAAATTTTGGTTCCTGTACTGAAGATACTTCTTTTTCCATATTACCTCCGAAGGTTGAGAATTAAATGAAAAACAATATTAACTTTTGATGCTAATAATATCACAGGCAACCCCAATCGGGAATTAGCAGAAAACTAAAAACTACCCACTGGCTCTTGCCAGGGATTCTCAATATGAAATAAATTTGCATAATTTTTACATAAACACTGTAAATCTCATATGATATACAAGGGTAGAGGCAGGTCCCAATCACG
>JAGOIM010000078.1 GCA_017995665.1 Anaerolineaceae bacterium
TTGATTAAACTGGGCTTTTTCATTCAAAGCACCGTTTTGGTGGTTTTTGATAGCCACACTCAAAAGTGCATCAGGGTCTGCTTTGTATTGATTAATATAAGCGGTTGCCATGGCGGCATAAAAACCCGGAAAGGTAAAGCCTGCCGGAATCTCAAACAAGGAATCGGCTGCCAAAGCAAGAGCATCGGTTACCTTTGGTCCGGGCAAATCTGTCATTTTTTCCAGACCTCCAACCAAGACCACGTCCGCATCACCAGAGGCAATTGCCAAAACTCCTTGCCGCAAGGCAACCCCACCACTGGCACAGGCATCTTCAATACGAGTGCTGGCAACAGGGGACAGTCCAGCCCAGCTGGCAACAATCGGAGCCAGATGAGCTTGATTTTCAAAATGGTCAGAAGAAAAGTTGCCCATATAGAAAGCTTCAATTTCTTTTGGGTCAAAGCCTTTTTGAACACTTTGTCTTAATTCCTGGAAGGCTTCAACAAAGAGATCTCGGGAATTCTTTTCCGGAAAAGCTCCGAATTTGCTCATTCCAACGCCAACAAGCGCCACGGAACGGGATAATTTTTTCACCATGCGGTTTAAACTTCCTCTTTTAGATAGAGTACAGCTTTTTCGAAATCAGTCGGTCGTTTATGTTCACCAGCGGCAACCAGGTTCATACGCAGTTGCTTGCCTTCTATTTGGTAAATCCCTTCGAATTTTCCTACCAAACCAAAGGTGTGCTTTTGCTGGTCCATGTCAATTATTCCATCCTGGGCTTGCCAGACACCACTTGAGACAATCCCCATGGCATCATAAATGGCTTCAAATGTGCCGTCTTCTGCAAATTGAAAATACAAACCCGGATAAGGTTGTCCTTCAATTTGTGTCCATTTTCCAAGTATATTTTGATCCATATTTACTCCTGTTAAAAATATTGTTTGTCCGGGACAATGCCTAATCGGTGTGACTCTTCCCGAATCGATTCGCGAAAATCGGGGTGGGCAATGCTAATCAGAGCCTCCATGCGGTCCTTTACTGAAAGCCCGCGCAATTGCGCATTACCATATTCGGTGACAATTGTGTCTACATCCTGACTGGGAACAGTCACACCGGCACCCGGTGAAAGGGTGGGGACAATCGTTGAAATTGTTCCGTTTTTGGCGGTAGACCGCAGGGCGATGATCCCTTTACCGCCTTCCGACATCTGGGCACCGCGATGGGTGTCTAATTGACCGCCGGTTCCGCTAAAGTGACGGGTTCCCAGTGATTGAGAACAAACTTGTCCCATTACATCCACCTGAATGGCGGTGTTGATGCTGATCATGCGGTGATTTTTAGCGATAATGTAAGGGTTATTCACATAACTGCCACGCATGATAAGCACGTCCTGGCAATCATTCATAAAATCGTACAAAGGCTGGGTACCTATTGCAAAAGTTGCGACAAACTTACCAGGGTGGAGGGTTTTGCGGCTGTTATCAGCTGCTCCGGATTTCCAGAGTTTATAGATCCCATCCACCAGCAATTCAGAGTGAACACCCAGGTGTCTGCGGTCTGCAATGAAATCTGCCACCGCAGTAGGCATGCCACCGATACCAAGCTGAATTGTCGAGCCATCGTCGATAAATTCAGCGACATGATGACCAATCAGTTTATCAATCTCGTTTGAGGCAGCAGGCGGAACCTGTACCAAGGGGCTGTCAAACTCTACAAAATGATCCACAAGAGAAAGCGGAATAACCACATCCCCATCTGTCCAGGGGAGGTTGCGGTTGACCTCAAGGATAACCAAATCAGCCGCATCAATCATCTCACGTTCGACCACCGCACCCATGGAAAGCGAAACCAAGCCTTCAGCGTTTGGAGGAGTGCAGACCCCCAAAAGTATATCCAGCCTTCCGCCATGACCAATCAGTTTATCGGTGCCGGCTCTGTGGAGGTTGTTTGGTGTGTAAGAGACACGTCCTTCATTGTGAACAGCCCGATCAGGAGCGCCGTAGAACCAGTTTTCATTAAAGATGCGCCCTTGCATTTCCGGTTTCATGAAGATGTCATAAGCACGCATCGGCAAGCAAGTCCAGGTTGTGACATTCTCAAGACGGTCAGCCTGCCGGGCTAACTCTTCAAGCATTCCCACGGGTTCAGAGGCAGCAATTCCGATCGAAAGGACCATGCCCGATTGAACCATTCCGATTGCCTCGGGCATGCTGATTAGTTTGTTTTGATACTCCGCTTGCCAGCTCATCTTCTCTATTCTCGCTAAGGCATGATAAAACAGCAGGCGGCTTGGTTATAGCCCACGCCGGAACCGCAGAATACTACCCGCATACCGGATGTGATTTTTCCCTGCTTAAGCGCATCGTGAAAAGCAATGGGCAAACAAGCTGAGCCCATATAACCCCATTTGTCCATAACGTAATGGGCTTTTTCAACAGGCAAGCCAAGATCATCCATAACGGTGTGGATACTGTTGACATTGACCTGGGTAAAGATAATGTGATCAATTTCGCTCAGTTCGAAGCCACCATTAGCAGCGCATTCACGCACGCGGGCAGGCCAACCTTCGAGGTTTACGGAAGGAGGAAAAGGAGTGACCAGTTTGACATTGGTGCGTCCGGCTTCCACGCTTTCCACCGTAGCTGGCTCGTAGGTTCCGCCGGAATAAATTCCCCAGTTCTTGTGGTAAGAGCCGTCGGCTTTGATTGAAGAGGAAATAAAGCCAGGTTTGTCAGAAGCACTTACAACAGCGGCACCGGCTCCGTCTCCATAGAAGAAGGCGGCAACATCATGCTTATTGTCTGAGAGCTTGTGCATCATATAAGCACCAATCACCAGAATGTGCTTAAGATGTGGGTTCGTGGCAATCAGCCCGGCTGCTTGCGTAAGCGCGGTTGGGAAGGAAGCGCAAGCACAGCTGACATCCCAGGTTCCCGCATTGACACAACCCAATTTGAATTGAGTGACAACAGAAGTTGCAGGAGTGATGTAATCCGGACTGTCGGTGCCGAGGATAATCAGGTCGATATCTTCGGGCTTTAGTCCGGCGTCGGCAATTGCCGCTTTACCGGCTTCAACTGCCAGGTCAGAAGTCACCCAGTCTTCGGGGGCATAAAAACGGGTCTTGATTCCACTGCTGTCCTCGAATTTTTGAACGACACCAGCCAGTTTCTCATTGACTTCGCCCATCCATTGGGCAAAAGTTTCATTTGTTATTTCTATCTCGGGAAGATACATCCCGGTACCTTTAATTGTTGCGTGGTTTGCCATTTTTTCCTTTCTAATCCAGTTGGTTTTCCTTTATCAATTATCCGGGACCAACTAAGTGCCTAAAACAATACCGCCATCCACGCTGATTACCGTTCCGTGAATGTAGGAAGCCTCATCACTGGCAAGCCAGGCATAGACGTTAGCAATTTCTTCCGGTTTGCCCAACCGTTTTAGAGGAGTATTGCCAGCCATGCCTTCCAAGACTTTTTCAGGCATTTTCTGTACCATTTCGGTCAAAATAAAGCCCGGAGCGACTGCGTTGACGCGGATCTGATATTTGCCCAATTCGCGCGCCCAGGTTTTGGTCATGCCAATCACAGCAAACTTGGTTGCAGCATAGTTTGTTTGTCCAAAGTTTCCATAAAGACCAACAACGCTGGAAGCGTTGACGACAGCACCACCGTTTTGTTTAATCATATATGGAACGACAGCCTGTGTGCAGTTGAAGACGCCTTTAAGGTTAACTGCGATTACTGCGTCAAAGGCTTCTTCGCTCATTTGACCGACAAGTTCACCGTCCTTATATTTTATAAACTGACCGTCGCGGGTAATGCCGGCATTATTAATCAAAACATCAATCCGACCATAGCGTTTGGCAACTTCATCTACCCAGTCCTGAACTTCCTGCCGGTTTACAACATTGACTTTCCAAAAACTGGCACCGTTGCCCAGCTGTTCGGCGAGAGCATTCCCAGCTTCTTCATTGACATCACAAATAACAACTTTAGCGCCTTCGGCGGCAAATTTTTCTGCTGTGGCTTTGCCGATTCCTGCGGCACCGCCGGTAATGATACAAACTTTATCTTTAAAACGCATTCTTCTCTCCTTGAGTCGGACTTATTAGACTTTAATTATGTAGAACATTCCTTGGTTTTTATATTTATAGCAAGTGGTAGTTACAAAATGGTAACAAATCAGGAGAAAATTTGGGGAAATATTAATGGTTAATCAACGCAATTGATCTTTGGAGTCTCAGCTAATATTTTTTAGTTCTTGAAACAGGTTTTTCAATTCATCCGGCTCTGAGTCCGGCCCATATACTTTGCGGTGTACATCCAGTGCTTGAAGGTAAATCTCGTGCAGCATGGCGGTATTACCCATGGCATGATAGATGCGCATTTGGAAGTTGTAGCCACCATTCAGAAGCGGTTCCTGCCTCACCAGACGATTGCTCAACTCCAGCCCTTTCTCAAAGTCCTTTTCCTGAATCGCGGCTTCAATTAGCTTTCCCAAACTATCCAGGTAAAGCCGATGAAAATATTGCACTTCAGAAGTTACAAATTCCTGAAGGATTTCACCTTCTAATAAGTGCCCACCATAGAGTTCAACCGCTTTTTGGCGATCAGAAAGCCTCGAGCTGAGAGCAAGTTGTTCAAACTCTTCACTATCCAGATAAATTTTCACCTTCGGATTCAATTGATAATGATCCCCGCTGCGAAGGATGAAAACTGGAAGCTCTTTTGAAGGTCTGTCAGGTTCAAGTGCTTGGTTGAGAGCGCTGAGAGTTACCTTAAAATTGTTGTTTGCCGTGGCTTCGTCCGCATTTGGCCAGAAGAACAGTGAGAGTTGTTCCTTGCTGATTCCTTTATCTCTGTTTAAAGCCAAAGCCTGGAGCATCTGCCGCGCTTTATCGCGTTTCCATTGGTCAGCACCAACCAGGGCTTTCCCCTTTCGCACCTCAAAGCCACCAAGCAATTTTAGGTTGAGAGAGTAGCCTGGATGATAACTCCCGCTACCTGAGCTTGAAGGCAAGAGCTGATTAAGCAATTCGGTTTGGATCTGACGCTCTCTTGCCCAATAAAGCAATGGGTAAAAGGTGTAAGGGTCGTTCGAACCCAGCAAACTTGATTGGCTAAGCAAAAATTGATAGCCATATTGCTGCACCAGTCCCAGCCCTTGTTCAAGAAAAAGGATAGCGGAGTTTTCATAGCCTTGCTTTTCTGCCGTATAGGCCTCCCATAGCAGTGCGGCTGTCTTCGACAGACGGTCGGTCACCTTATCTGCCAGGGACTCTGCTACTGAAAGGATGTTACTGGCAGAATCGTAATTACCGTATTGTGCCAGCGCTGCTCCATATGAAATTCTGATTAACAAACCAATCCATTCATCACCGGCATTCCCGGCAATCAAGAGGGCATTATCAGCAATCTGTTTGGCTTCGTCAAGATTCCCTGCAAAACCAAGCAGGCGACACAGACCCCACAATGGTTCCACATGAATGCGTACAATATCTACATTTTGGATGGCAAATTCATATAATCTGCGAATCTCTCCAATCCCCTGGCTGTCCAGCCCCTGCTGAGGATCCAGTTGGAGGGCGTGTCCGAGACGAATTTTTGCTACTGCTTCTACATAACTCGCCTGAAGCTGCCTGGAAACTTGCATACCTTTTTCAGCATATTTCCGTGCAGTGACAAACTCACCTTTAAGAGAATAGAACAAAGAAAGCAAAAGTGAGGTCTCCCGGTGGAAGCGTTGAGGTCTTGACAGGCTAATTTCTGCCCCGCTTGGGTCAATCTTTTCAAGTAAACTGATTCCCTCATCCAGCCTGCCCGTCCTCAGCAGCAACCGTGCCTCAATAAAAGATTGGGCTTCAGAATTTTGCCTGGAAAGTGAGCGCGCTTTTTGCAGGCTTCGCTCTGCCTCAACCATTGCACCCTGGTTAACCTGGTTTTCGGCGATTTGAGTGAGCAGCCCAGAAACTTCCTCGGGGTAAACGGACGGGTCCAGCAATGCCAAGGCTCGATCCAAAAGTTGGCTGGCATTCACCGGTCTTAACGTATCCAGGTAGATCTGGGCTTGTCCGCGAAGTGCCAGGCTCGTGCCCCAGGAATTATTTAGGTTCTGATACAAACGCTGGGTCGTACGATACAGCTCCAGGGCTCGGTCGAAGTGGGCTTCGGTTCGCTCTACTTCTCCCAGCAGATAGCTCCCATAAGGGTAGGCTGCCAAATCGTCTGGCGGAAGTTGCTCTAACCAATAACGGACGCTTTGTTTCAGACCCGATTGCAACATCCAATCACCAACATCATCCAAAATCTGACGAATACGGCTGAAATCGCCTGCTGAGATCAAGTGGGAGATAGCCTGCTCCCAATAGTGGTGGGCACTGTAATAACTGGCAACTTTTCGATGCAGTCCTTTTGCCTTCTCAGGATTTTTATTCAACTGATCAACAAGGAATTCTCTAAAAATATGGTGATAGCGGAAGACATCGGGTTTCAACTTTTCAATAAACAATCCCGATTTATATAATTCGCTCAAGGTTAGGGCGCTGTCCTGGGTATCCATCAAAAAATCGCAGGTCTCACTATCTAAAAACTGCAGGATAGAGGTGTTTATTAAAAATTTCTTTTGTTCTTCCGATTGGGTTTCCAGAACTTCCTCAGCCAGGTAAGCAAACAGATTTGCCAGCGAAGTGCCACCTTTTTCTTCAAACAGGCTGTCCAGGTTAAGATCCGGATTGGCTTTTATTGATTGCCAAACAACTTGCAAACCAATTGCCCAACCTTCAGTATGCTGATGTAAGAGAAAAAGATCGTCCTCTTTAAGTTCGAGGTTATAAGTGGCTTTGTAGAGCTGATTTGTTTCCATTGGCGAGAAACTGAGCGATTCTTTGTCCAGCTCAAGCAGTTTGCCGCAGATCCGCCATCGGTTCATGGATGGAAAATCAGGTAAGACACGGCTTAGAATAAGCAAGTGTAAGTTACCCGGTAAATGATTGATGAACCAATCCATCATGGTCAGAATCTCATCGGAATCATTTATCCCCTGAAAGTCATCCAGAACCAAAAGGCCATCCATCATCAAATTAGTAGAAATTGAGTTGACTAAAGCGGTCAGGCATTCCTGAAAATCTGCCTGGCTATCTTCCATTACAGTTAAAGCCGGCTGTCCCAGTT
>JAGOIM010000079.1 GCA_017995665.1 Anaerolineaceae bacterium
TCTCTTGGCAGCCTCAAGCGGACTTTCGCCAGCTTCAATCCCACCGGCAGGAACGCTCCAATGATTCGTCAAGGTTGTATGCCTCGGTACGCGGCACAAAACCACTTCGCCCTTCTCGTTTTCAACCACCGCTCCGACAGCGCTTGTCGGATAGTCGACCATGTGAAAATCTTCGATAATGGTGCCATCCGGCTGGCGCACGCGGTCAAGATGCAGCTTTAGGTAAGGACTTTGGTAAACGGTTTTCCGTGCCAGGCGTTCCGGTAAATCAGTATGCTTTCCCATTTTTCCGCTTAGCTCAACAAGTCCGAAATTTCGGCTTCAAGCGAATTCAGCTCGTCTCGTATCCCGGTCAAAGTTTGCCGGGCACCTTCCAAACGACTTTGTTCGTTTTTTACATAGTCAACATAAGGGGCAATATTTTCATTCAGACGGTTCACCGCAGTTTCAGCTTCTTGATTAAAGGTATTCGCCAAGGTTTCGCGCAAGGATTCACGCAATTCTGCCATTTTCGTCTTGAATTCCTCTTTAACCTGTTTGCGTTTATAGGGAATGACAAACATTCCGAAAATTGCCAGCGCACCGGCAGTAACAATCCCGGTGATATCCAAAGCCTTGGTGGTCAAAATTGTCACCACCATCGCACCAACGCTCAAGGCACCAATCCCAAAGAGAGCGGTTTGAGCGACCGACTCTTGAACATAATCGCCCAGTTGTTCGGTTTCTTTTTTGCGGTCATAGCGGTCGACAATCTGCTTAATCGTTCGGCTGACGTTTTCAATCAGCTCATCCCGCCTTGCCGATTGTGGCGTTTTGGTGACCGGCAAATCACGCTGACTTTGCGCCTGGCGTTTTTCCAAAGCCCCGGCAACCTGATACCAAGTGTTCAAATCTTTATCGACCATCCAGTTAATCATGCCTTGCACTTTGCCATCAATCGCTTCAGAAACATCGCCCTGAACCTCTTCCTGGAATTGCGCTTTGATTTTTTCGGTATTGGCAAGATTAAAAATGTTGCTCAGCTTCATCGTCCGGTCAAAAAATTCAAAACCGCGGTTTTCAAAGTTGATCATAATGTTTTCAATATCCGCCAAACGCGGCGGCATTTCATCCTTCATGCTGCGCTCATACGAGGCGACCATGTTTTCAAGCTCGCCTGTCAAAGCTGTATCGGCATGAATATCGGCGATTTGCAATTCAATCGCATCCGAAGCGGTTTTGTGCAAATTGCTGGCAACACCAATTGGGTTGCGCAGTTTCAGTCCTAAGCGGGTTTTGTCATCCAAGGTTTGGCTAATATAATTCTCGAGATCGGCGAAACCGCTTTCTTCTCTCAATTGTCGGCTTTCTTCCGGGTCAGCCGAAGCACCTGCTTTTTGGGCAAGTTTAGCGGAGACCAAGAAAACTTCCGGTTGATAGCCCAAAATTTCGGCTGCATTCGTGCGAACAAAATCCCGCACCTGAATAAGGGCTTCTTCACCATCCAAAATATCAACCTTGTTGACAATGATGCTAACTTTTTTGCCCCAGGTGAGGATGTTTTCGAGGAAAACCCGCTCACTTTGGGTTAGGGGGCGGTCTGCCGAAGTGATGAAAAGCACCAAATCTGAGCGTGGGATATATTCGTTGGTCAGGCGTTCGTGCTGACGATTGATTGCGTTGGTTCCGGGCGAATCGACCAGGTTCAACTCTTTCAGAAGTGGCAAAGGATGGGTGACGATTGCAAAACCGTCATCGACAATGGTTTTCGTCTTCTCTTCGCCCCAACGTAATAAAGTAACTTGCGCAGTCGTGGGAGTTACGCCTTCTTCCAAAACACGTTCGCCCAACAAAGCATTGACCAAAGCGCTCTTACCGGCGTTAAATTCTCCGGCAGCAACAATCAAGAAAAGTTCATCCAATTGCGCAATCGCGTTCTGGAGTTTTGCCAGGTCTTCCGAGGGCAGGGAAAAGCCAGTCAATCCAGCCTGCACAGTCTGCAAGCTGTTTTTTTCCTTTTGCAGGAAAAGTAATTCGTCGTTTGTTAAAAATCCATCACGCATGGCAGTTCCTCCCGGAGGTTATTTTTGCTCCTGAATAATTTCTGATTATACCTTTGGACGAGGTGGTTACAAAGAAGACTTAATTACAATCGCCTAAATAGACCGGGAATTTGCCGCTCTCCAAGTGGCTTAGCGCTTCGTGCATGGCTGCCGGATAAAAATTGGCAGCATCCAGTTCAGAGAGAATCACCCAAACAACTTCTTTTTGGTTACTGTCAAGTTCACTGGCTCTGCTTGGGTCGGGTTCGGTTTTTAACTCAGCGCGGAAGAAAAATTCGATCTGATGCAGTGCCCGGTCCTTAAATGCGAACTGATGTTTCTCAGAAAAATATTCGCGGATATGGAGCAATTCGCCTACCTCAACCTCGGCTCCGACTTCTTCCATAACTTCACGCTCGAGGGTTTGCTCGAGCGTCTCGTTAAAATTTTGTCCTCCACCGGGGAGCACAGTGTAAGAACCGTCCTTATCCGCCTTGCGCAAAAGCAGGATTTTATCCTCTCGAATAATTACTGCTTTGGCGGAATTTCGCAATGTTTTCTTTTTTTCCATAGTTACCACGCTTTAGCAATGCAGACAACGATTTGTCGTTGTCTGCAATGTTTAACTTCTATTTTATTGTTTCGGTTCCGCCTAACGGTAGCCTTCAGCCTGCAAATTGAAGAGATGAGCATAAACCTGATTATGTCTCATCAGCTCCTCGTGGCTGCCGAGTTCCAGAATTCTGCCGTTTTCCAAAACGACAATCCGGTCTGCCATGCGAACCGTTGAAAAGCGATGGGAAATCAAAACTGCCAGGCGGCCTTCCATCAATTCACGGAAGCGCAAAAAGATTTCATATTCCGCCTGGGCATCCAATGCCGAGGTGGGTTCATCCAAAATCAAAACTTCAGCCTTGCGCATAAAAGCACGCGAAAGGGCAATTTTTTGCCATTGTCCACCTGAAAGTTCATGCCCGCGGTTCCAACGCCTTCCCAAAATGGTTTCATAGCCCTCGGGTAAAGGCGCAACCACTTCGTCTGCACCGCCTTTGCTCGCCGCTTCTTCAATTCTTTCCATGTTATCGAGCTCTTCAATTTGCCCAAAGCCGATGTTTTCTTTGATACTGAATTGATAGCGAACGAAATCCTGGAAAATCACACCAAAGCGCTGATGTAAACTCTGCATATCATACTCGCGCAGATCAAGGCCATCGAGTGTAATTTGCCCTTCGGTCGGATCGTAAAGCCGGGTAAGCAATTTTATTAATGTGGTTTTACCGGCTCCGTTCAAACCGACCAGAGCGATGCTTTCGTTCGGTTTAATAAAAAGGTTAATATTACGCAAGACATATTTATCTGAACCCGGATATTTAAAGGAAACATTTTGGAAATGAATACCCTGCAAAATTGGTGCCGGAGCAATTTTCCCATTCTCAGGCGAGACCAATGCCGGCTCAATTTTGAGGAAGTCAAGCAAATTATCCAAATACAGATTGTTTTCATAAAGACGGCTGAAGCTTTCCAAAAGCGACATAACTGCCCGTTGCGACTGGCGGAAGACCGAAAGGAACATGGTCATATCGCCCAAGGTGATCGTTTTGTTGATTGTGCGAATAATTACCCAAATATAACTGCCATAATAAGCCAGGTTAGTCAGCATTCCCCAGCCCAAACTGGCAAAGGTGTTGCGGCGGCTAATTGCATTGTCTTCATCCATAAATTCAGTGAAGAGTTTTTCAAAGCGCTCTTTCAAAGCCTCGCCCAGTCCAAAGAGTTTAATCTCTTTAACGGTTTCATTGCTGGTGAGTAAGGTCTCAATGTAATTCAATAGACGGGTTTCGGGTGCGCGATGGCTGACCGCTCGAAAGGACATTTCAGCAAAGCGCGAATTGGACAAAAAGTTTGGCACGGCTGCCAGAATTACCAGAACAGCCAACCAGGGGCTGAAGCCAATCAGCAATGCAACCAGTGAAATCAGTGTGATAAATTGTTGGGCGACCTGCGAAATCGAGGTAACGATTGCCAAAGCAGAGCTGTCGGCCCGCCTTCTGGCGTTTTGCATATTGTCATAAAAAACCGGATCTTCGTAAAATTGTAAATCCAGCTTGATCGACTTATCAATAATCATGGTGTTGACATATTTGGAGAGCGAAGAACGTAAAACGTTGTTGGAAAGACTTTGAAAAGCGTTTAGCAAGGAGCTGACCAGAAGCAAAGCAAATTCAAGGATGACATAAGGCAGTACGATTTGGATTCCAGCCTGAACGTCCGCACCAAGCTCAATGGCCTCTAAGATTTTGTCGACAATCATTTTACCAACCCAGGATTGCGCAGCCGGCAAAAGACCAACCAACGGAATCAAGCCAAAATTGATTATGGTGTGTTTTTTACTCGCGTTCCAAACCAGTTTGAAAGCTTCGGGGATGTTGCGCAGCGCTTCGACGGCATCTTTGATGATATTTTTTTTCTCGCTCTTCACTTTGTTTTCGTTCATTAATTTTCCTTTTTAACCATTTTGCATGGCTTCGTCTACGATTTTTCGGGCTTCTGCTTGGATTTGTGTCAAATGTTCTTCGCTTTTCAAACTTTCGGCATAGATTTTATAAATATCCTCGGTGCCGGAAGGGCGGGCAGCAAACCAACCATTTTCGGTCACAACTTTCAGACCGCCAATGGGGGCATTGTTGCAGGTGGCATTGGTTAGTTTTGCCAAAATTGGGTCGCCTGCCATGCTTTCGGCTTTGACCAAGTCGGGAGAAAGCGATGAAAGTACAGCTTTTTGTTGAGCGTTAGCAGGGGCATCCAAACGGGCATACCAAGAAGAACCCAATTCCGCTTCGAGCACCTGATAATGCTGGGCCGGATTCTTGCCGGTTATCGCCAAGATTTCTGCGGCTAACAAATCCATGATGAAACCGTCTTTATCCGTCGTCCAGGTTTTGCCATCCAAGCGTAAGAAGGAGGCTCCGGCGCTTTCTTCGCCTCCAAAACCGATATCGCCGCTCAACAAGCCGGGAACAAACCACTTGAAACCAACCGGTACTTCGCAAAGTCGCTTGCCAATCTTTTTGACGACCTTATCAATCATCGAACTGGAAACCAGCGTTTTACCGACGGCAGCCTGCTCAGACCAGCCCGGGCGGTTTTGGAAGAGATACCAAATGGCAACAGCCAAATAGTGGTTGGGGTTCATTAAACCGCTTCCGGGGCAAACGATTCCATGCCGGTCATAGTCGACATCATTTCCGAAGGCAATTTCAAAATCGTCCTTCAAGGCGACCAAACTTGCCATCGCATAGGGAGAAGAGCAATCCATGCGGATTTTGCCGTCTTTATCCAGGGTCATAAATGAGAAGGTTGGGTCAACTCTTTTGTTGACGACGGTCAGGTTTAGCCCGTACATTTCCGCCATTGGCTCCCAGTAAGCCACACCCGAGCCACCCAAGGGGTCAACCCCGATGCGGATGCCCGAATCTCTGATTGCTTGCATGTTAATCACTTTGCCAAGGTCTTGCAGATAAGGTGTTTGTAAGTCGATTTGAATCGTTGTTGGGGACTCCATGGCACGCTGGAGCGGAATGCGCTTGACATTACGCAATTTGTTGGCGATGATTTCGTTGGCGCGGTTTTGAATCCATTTGGTCGTGGATGTGTCTGCCGGGCCTCCGTTGGGCGGGTTGTATTTGAAGCCACCGTCTTCGGGCGGATTGTGGGAAGGGGAAATCACCACACCGTCCGCCTGAGCCTTGGAATGAAGTTCGTTCCAGGTCAAAATGGCATGGGAGATAACCGGCGTTGGGGTGTAGCGATGGTCTTGATGAATATGAATCTCAACACCGTTTCCGGCAAAAACTTCAATTGCCGTATAAAGAGCCGGTTCGGAGAGAGCATGCGTGTCCATTCCCATGAAGAGCGGTCCGGTGATGCCTTCAGCCCGGCGATGTTCAATGATTGCCTGAGTGATTGCGGCAACATGGTCGTCATTAAAACTGGCGTTGGTTGATGTGCCGCGATGCCCTGAGGTGCCAAAAGCGACTTTTTGGCTAACTTCGTTTGGGTCAGGGTGTAAGCTGTAATAAGCGGACACCAAGCGGGGGATGTTGGCGAGAGATTCAAAAGGGGCGGGTTGACCGGCAAGTGGATGAAGGCTCATGTGAACTCCTTATTCGTTTTCTTTTTTGAAATCAGACCTTGCGTCTGGATTAGTTCATAAAATTTGACAGGACAAAACAGGTTAAGCCTCTGAGGATTGAACCTTTTCAATTTTATCACGACGGCATGGCTAAAAAGCCTTTCGCCGAAGAAATAGCCGGATTTTGACTTAAATCAGTCAACAAGCTTTACAGAATGATTAACCTAAAATCACTTCGATACTTGAACCGGAGTCTGTTTTTGTAACTTCAATCCGGTTGGAGAAGTAATCTTTTAGCTCCTCGATGTGGGTGATAATCAGGATTTTTTCAAAATCATCTTTGACCGCATTAATCGCTTCAATCAAACGTTGTCTGCCCTGAGCATCCTGATTGCCAAAGCCCTCATCGATAACCAGTGTGCGCAATTTGGCTCCGGCACGATGCGACAAAACCCGGCTAAGCGCCAGACGCAAGGCGAAATTGATTCGAAAAGCTTCACCGCCGCTGTAAGTTTCATAATCACGAACACCGGAACCGTCGCTGACGATAATGTCAAGCGTTTCCTTTTTATCATCGCGCTTCTTATCTTTATATTCTCGTTGGGATTCAAGTTTGACACTTAAATTGTAATCGGTCAGTTTTCCAAGCAGTTCGTTGGCCTGTTCTTCAAGTTCTGGGAGTGCCTGCTCAATCAACATCGCCGGCACACCACTTTTCCCAAAAGCGGTTTCCAATTTGACATATTGCCGGATTTGCTTGTTGAGGTCGTCTTTCTCTTCCCTAAGGTTTGTCTGCCGCTCTCGTTGCTTTTCCATCGATGCCAGCGCTTGGTTGAGCTCACCAATCTTTCGGTCTGAAACAGCCTGGTCTTCACGCAGCTGATCAAGCTCACTTTCAGCTATGCGAGGATCCTGCGCCTTTTGTCTTGCCTCATTGAGAGCTTCCACTTCTTTGTTCAAGCCTTCCCTGGCATCTTCCAGGGATTTTTGCTCGACTTGAATT
>JAGOIM010000007.1 GCA_017995665.1 Anaerolineaceae bacterium
GTAATTGGGCAGACTTGCGCAACCAAAACATCAAGGACCTGATCGATTTCACAAGGACTTTCTTTGCCAAACACACTTTGCTCAACATTTTGACGCATTATTGCGTTTTCAACAGCCAGGACCAGCTCTTGGTTATGCGCCCCTATCAAATCGCGGCAACCGAAAAAATCCTCAACCGCATTTTGACTTCGACCAATAGCCACAAAACCGCAAGCCTCGAAGCCGGGGGTTATATTTGGCACACAACTGGTTCAGGGAAAACGCTTACAAGTTTCAAAACCGCCCTCCTGGCAAGCGAGCTTGCTGGCATTGACAAGGTGCTTTTTGTTGTCGACCGAAAAGATCTTGACTATCAAACCATGCAGGAATACGACAAATTCCAAAAAGGGGCAGCAAACGGAAACACCTCAACTCGTATGCTACAAAAACAACTCGAAAATCCGAACGAGAAAATTTTGATTACCACCATTCAAAAACTCTCCCGCTTTGTCAGCACAAACAAGTTTCATGATATTTATAAAAAGCATGTGGTCTTGATTTTTGACGAATGCCACCGCTCACAATTTGGCGATATGCGCCAGACAATCGTCCGGGCTTTCAAAAATTATCACATTTTTGGTTTTACCGGCACACCAATCTTTGCCGATAATGCCAACACGAACGCAAAAGGGCAGGTTTGGACGACCGAACAGGCTTTTGGCGAGCGATTGCATACCTATACCATTGTCGATGCAATTAACGACGGAAATGTCTTGCCCTTCCGTGTCGACTATATCAACACGATCAAGACTAATCCTGATATTGACGACCAAAAGGTTTCAGCAATTGACACCGAACGTGCTATGCTTGACCCCCGCCGAATAAGCAAAGTCGGTGAATACCTGCTCGAACATTTTGACCAAAAAACCAAGCGCAATTTTGGATACAAAAAAGATGGTGTCAAAAAATATGGTTTTAACGCTATTTTTGCCGTATCGTCAATTAGTGCAGCAAAAACGTATTATACAGAAATCAAGAACCAAATTGCGGCTTTAAATAAAAATTACAAAATAGCAACAATATACAGCTTTAGTGCCAATCCTGATGACCCCGAAAGCGGTTTACCGGATGAGAGTTTTGAGCTCGAAGATTTGGATGTCAGCGACCGCGATTTTTTGGAAAAGGCAATCGAGGACTATAACCAGCAATTTCACACCAATTACGACAGCTCATCAGATAAGTTTGAAAATTACTACAAAGACCTTTCAATGCGCGTTAAAAACCGCGAAGTAGATTTGCTGATTGTTGTAAACATGTTTTTGACTGGTTTTGACGCTACTACCTTAAACACGCTTTGGGTAGATAAGAATCTGCGCTCACATGGGCTGATTCAAGCCTTTTCACGCACAAACCGCATCCTCAACTCGGTCAAAACTTTTGGAAATATCGTCTGCTTCAGAAATTTAAGCAAGGCTACCGATGATGCAATCGCCCTCTTCGGAAATCGCGAAGCCGGGGGAATCGTTTTGATGAAGACCTATGACGAATATTACAGCTTAGGTTATGAATATAACGGTAAACAACAACGGCCTTATGTCGAGATGGTTGACGAGTTACTCAAAAAATATCCTCTGGAAGAGCCAATCCTTGGCGAACAAACCCAAAAGGATTTTGTCAAAATCTTTGGAACAATTTTGAAAGTTCAAAACATCTTAAGTTCTTTTGACGAATTTGAAGGAAACGAAATTCTGAGCAGCCGACATCAACAGGATTATCAAAGTCGCTATATAGATTTGTATGAAGAAATGCGCCACGATCAAAGCGGTGAAAAAGTTCTTATCAATGATGATTTGGTCTTTGAAGTTGAGCTTATCAAGCAAGTGGAAGTCAATATTGACTACATTCTGATAAAAGTCGCTGAATACCAGAAGAGCCACATGCAAGATAAAGAAATTCTCGCCGATATCGAAAAATCAATTGGGGCAAGTTTGGAACTGCGAAGCAAGAAAGACCTCATCCTCGGTTTCATCGACCGCGTAAGCATGCAGACGGAAATCGAAAAAGATTGGGCATCTTTTGTTGAGGAACGAAAACAAAAAGATTTGGAAGAAATCGTCGAAGAAGAAAATCTGGTCCCGACTTTAACCAAACGCTACATGACAAACGCCTTAAGAGACCGCGAATTTCGCACCATTGGGATAGAGTTTGACCGTCTGTTGCCACCAATGGACCTCTTTAGTTCCAATCGCGAGCAAAAGAAAAACGCTATTATCGATAAGTTGAGAAAATATTTTGAGAAGTTTTTAGGCCTCCTGACTTAATCAGAATCATCTTTTTTAGCTGGCTTTACCTTTGGGTTTTCCCATGATGGAAAGCCCATTTGTTAAACATTTGCATACATAAGTTTGCTTTATAGGGGAACTTTTTGATAAGCTGAGTCGTCTTGTATGTAGACATACTACAATATGAAAGTTTTAAAGGAAAAGAAGATGAAAAGCAAAGTTTTAACCGTATTTTTGATTATGGCGATATTCTTATCAGCCTGCATTGTTGATGGAGATACTCCCTCTCTAACGCTAAATAACACTCATTGGGTTCTGGAACAGATTAACGGGCAAGCTGTTGTCGCCGACACGCTGCCCACCCTTTCTTTCAACGAAGAACAGAAGGTGGCAGGAAACGCCTCTTGTAACAATTTCTTCGGCAACTACACTCTGGATGGCAATAAGTTGAGCTTTGGATCTTTGGGTTCAACCCAAATGTTCTGTGCTGTGCCCGAAGGCTCGATGGATCAGGAAAGCGCCTATCTGGCAGCCCTTGAATCCGCAGCCGGATATCGCTCGGAAGATGGCAAATTACTAATCGTCGATGCTTCCGACAACACCGTCTTGGTTTTCGCTCCCCAGGACATGGGTCTTGAGGGTGCAAGCTGGAATTTGACCATGTTGAACGACGGCCAAAGCCTGGTCAGCCTGGTGAACAATACCGAAATCAATGCTGAGTTCAAGGATGGTTCCGTTGCCGGTTCAAGTGGCTGCAACAGCTACAACGGTCCCTTCCAGCAAGACGGATTGAATCTCACTTTTGGCAACTTGGCATCAACCCTGATGTTATGCCAGGAGGAAGGCGTTATGGAACAAGAAACTGCCTACCTGCAAGCAATCGCTAAGGTGACACATTATCTCATCGAAGGAAAGCAGCTGACGCTTTATGATGCCGACAACCTGGTCTTAGCCACATTCAACCGCTAAGAACAAACTTTAAAATCATTAAAAAAGCCTCTCAAAAAATGAGAGGCTTTTACGTTAAGAAACTTGATTTTAGCCGTGATTGGCTTCGAAATCTTTCAGGAAGTCGACCAGAGCATCAACGCCATCTTTTGGCATCGCATTGTAAATTGACGCGCGCAAACCACCAACAGATTTATGGCCTTTCAAATTCTCAAAACCGACTTTCTTGGTTGCCGCTACAACTTCAGCATCCAACTCAGCGCTTTCGGTTACAAAGGGAACGTTCATCAGAGAGCGATCTTCTTTGGCAACCGTACCTTTGAACATCTTGCTTTGATCCAGGAAATCATAAAGTGGTTTTGCTTTTTCGATGTTGATTTGTTCCATTGCTTCCAAACCACCCAAATTCTTCAGGTATTTGAAAACTTTGCCACAGACATAAATAGCCCAGCAATTGGGGGTGTTGTACATCGAGCCGTTATCAGCCTGGATGTCATAACGCATATAGGTCGGGATGCTTTCGGGCAGGTCTGTGCGAATCAAATCTTCGCGAATGATGACGATTGCCATACCGGCAGGACCGATATTTTTCTGAACGCCACCATAAATCATGCCATAATCGCTCACGTTCACCGGTTTTGAAAGGAACATAGAGCTTTGGTCTGACACTAAGGGTTTGCCTTTGGTGTCCGGCAGGTTTTGGTAGGTGGTGCCGTGGATGGTTTCATTTTCGCAAATGTAGACATAATCGGCGTCTTCAGAAATCTCCAAATTGGAAAGATCGGGGATATAGCTGTAGTTTTTATCTTTGCTGGAGGCGATCATATTGACTTTGCCATATTTTTTTGCTTCGTCATAAGCTTTCTTTGACCAGCTACCGGTAACAATGTAGTCAGCCACACCGTTGACCATCAGGTTCATCGGGATAGCCGCAAATTGCAAAGTTGCTCCACCTTGAATAAAGAGCACTTTGTAATTCTCAGGGATGTTCATAAGCTCGCGAAGGTCGGCTTCGGCTTCGTCATAAATGCCCTGGAAAACCTTGGAACGATGGCTCATTTCCATCACAGACATACCGGAACCACGATAATTCAACATTTCGTCGCGAACTTCTTCGAGAACCGGAACGGGGAGGGTGCTGGGACCAGCAGAGAAGTTGTAGATACGGTCGTACTTAGACATAAAAAACTCTCCTTTTTGTTTTAAACATCATAATTTCATCACCTTGCGGTGCGATTTCATCGCCCTCTGATTTGGGCATTATATTCTAATGAAATCCTAACCCCCAAACCCCTTTCGGTCAAGGGATAGATGGAATGATTTTACCATCGATAAGTCAGTAAGCAGTTTGATAAACTAAGTTTAAACGGTCCGCTATGGTAAAATCATCTTCCACCTTGGTTTGGATTTTTTACAATAAATTAATAAGGAATTTCTGATGAAAGTTGATAAAAAAGCCTCGACAAAACAAGCTTCCAAGCTTATTAACTGGAAGAACTTCATTATCCCCTTGATTATTTTTATTGTTGCATTATCCATTCGCATTATTGGTCTAAAATTCGATTTTCCCCTCTTTACCCACCCGGATGAGAATTTCTTGATGAGCCCGTTAATACAAATGAGTGCTAAACACACCCTCGATCCGGGAACCTATGTATATCCGGCCTTTCCAAGTTTCTATTCCAATTTTTTCCTCCTGAACGGTTTGAGCCTCCTAAAATTCGGCATGAATTATAGCTGGGTATATTGGCAAGACCCATTTTTCTTTTTCACAGCCACAAGATGGATGACCGCTATTCAAGGTGCTCTAATTCCGGTTATTGCCTTTTTAATTGGAAAGAAATTTAATAATAATTCATTTGCCATTGTATCCGCCTTGTTGTTTACCTTTTATCCTCCTTTCGTTCTGCATTCTCATTACGTAACGGTTGATATACCACTAACGCTTTATATAATGCTGGTCTTGCTTTTTACAATGAATTATCTTACGACTGATAAGAAATTTTGGTTAACCCTGGCATCTGTGATGGCAACAATCGCCACATTAGAAAAATATCCCGGTCTTCTTTCTATTGGAATCATCCTGGTAGCGATTGGTATCAAGGCTTTCAAAAAAGATGAGCAAGGCAATAAGCTCGGATGGAAGTTTTTCTTCAAAACGACCGGCACAAGCGCATTAATCTGCATTTTGTCTGTCTTGGTTTTGGCACCACAACTTTTGATTCATTTTGACATTGCCTGGAAACAAATTGTAAATGAAGCAAGACCAACCCACCTCGGTGCTGACGGTCTCGGTTGGGGCGGTAATATCCTCTATTACTTTAAAGACTTTTATCAGAATTCAGGTTTAATTATCTTAATTTTTGTTGTAATTGGGCTTATTGCTATAGTTTTGATGAAAGATCCCAACTATTTGCTTCTCTTGTTTGGCATTGGCTACTGGATAGGTCTCAGCGTCCTCGCTCTTCATCATAGCCGTTGGTCATTGCCAATGATAATTAGCCCGCTATTCCTTGCGGCTTTTGGTGTGTCAAAAATTTGGCAGCTATCAGAAAAGAAAAAAGTTGCCAGAATATTAGTTGTCGTGGCGCTTACAATGGTTTTCTTGCCCTTCGTCTTCAAGGGAATAAATACTTCCATTATGCTTACCTGGAAGGATACGCGCAACATCGCTTTAAATTATATGGGAAACCATGGGATTGATGTAGAAAATACAGTTTCAGATGGCTACACCCCTCATTATCCCAACAGCAAAACCGATATCTTTGCGTTTAACATCTTTGAACCGAAAGAGAAAAAATACATTGTGTTTTCATCAATAATGAGTGACAGATATGCAGCTGAGCCCGAGCGTTATATTCGAGAAAACGCCTTTTATAATACCGCCAGAAGCAAACTTGAGCTCGTTCAAGAATTTCATCCCGACCCGGAACCGGTGACTCTAATTGAGCACTTTCAGGTGACTCTTGAATATCTGAACCGGCAAATATCGAAAAGCACATCGTCATTCACCAGGGGACCAAAACTGGAGATTTACAAGCTTCCCGAAAATTGAGGATAATAAAATTTGTATTCCGCTGCCCTAATCCCTTGCCCCAGCTTGAGCACATTCAAAAGCATCGCCCCGAAGTGTTTCAACCGCATGGTTCATAACCGGTAAAAAGACTTCCAAACACTCCAAGGCCGCTTTGGGACTGCCCGGCAAATTGATAATCAATGTCTTTCCACGAATTCCGGCAGTCGCCCGTGAGAGCATCGCCAGGGGTGTGATTTGCATGCTTTTCGCCCGAATCGCTTCCGTAATTCCTGGAGCTTGTTTTTCGATCACGGCTTGCGTAGCTTCTGGTGTCACATCGCGCGGCGCAAAGCCCGTCCCACCGGTTGTGAAAACCAGATCCATCCCCTTGTCACAATAGTCCAGTAATTTAACACGGATTTCTTCAAACTCGTCCGGAACAATATCCTGATTCAGAACCTGCGCCTTGCCTTCCAATGCCTCAGCCAAAGCCGGACCGGACAGGTCTTCCCTTTCCCCTGTCGAACCTTTATCGCTTACAGTCAATATGGCTACGCGCAGTGTTGGGATAATTTGGATGTCTTGCCCGGGCTTCACGACCCCCTCCTTAATCACGATTCCGAATATCCCTTCCCGTGGCATGACGCAATCGCCAACCTGCCGAAAGACCTGGCAATGGCGATGACATTCTTTCCCAATCTGTGTGATTTCCAAAACCGCTTCACCGAGTTGCAATTGTGTGCCAATTGGCAAATGCCAAAGGTCAATTCCCTCGGTAGTGATATTTTCAGCAAAAATGCCGGGTCGCAACTCCACCGTAGCCGAATTTCGCATTTTGCCAAAACTGGTTAAATCCAACAAACTAACCTGTCTGTGCCAATTCCCGGCATGGGCATCCCCAACGATTCCATGGTCGATTTTCAATTCAATCTGATCGACTGCATGTTTAATCATGCCTTTTTTTTCACTGATATTCAAAGAAACAACGCTTGCCACTTAGCCTCCAATCCTGCTCATATTACGACTTTCCAAGCAGTCTTCATCAAATTTATGTCTGGCTGGTTTATCCCAAATTGCCTTTCGGATAGTTTCTTTTACCGCATCCTTGCCATCTGCAATCGCTGCTTGCATTGATATTTCAGAATCTTTTCCAAGGCAAGTTCGCAAATTTCCATCACTCATAATTCGGATTCGATTGCAATCACCACAGAATCTATGCGAAATTGGGCTAATAAACCCAACTCTACCCAGCGCTCCCGGGAATGTATAATCCGAAGAAGGTTGCCCGTGCATTCGCGGAGGCAGAGCCTCAAGCCAGGGGCGCGCTTTGATTAACTCCTGATTGTTTATCCGCAAGTTATGGCTGGCATTGCCACATCCAATCGGCATGTATTCAATAAACCGGACGTCAATCTTATATTTGCTGGTTAATGCGATGAAATCATCCACTTCGTTATCATTAATCCCGCGCATCAACACGCAGTTAATCTTAATCGGCGAAAATCCCAGCTCGTTAGCAAGCTCGATGCTGTCCAAAACCTTTTGCAAACTGCCGCCGGTCAATTTTTCAAAAACCTCCGGTTTTAGTGAGTCCATGCTGATATTCAGGCGCATCAATCCGGCATCTTTCAAATCCTGTGCCATTCCGGTAAACATTTGTCCGTTCGTGGTCATGGAAAGGTCTTCCAAACCGGGCAATCCGGCAATTCCACGAACAATTTCTACAATATCTTTGCGCAAAGTCGGCTCACCACCGGTCAACCGCACACGTTTAACCCCCAAATCAACGCAAGCTTCGGTCAGCATAATCAGTTCATCGCTGGTCAGTTCTTTCGTTTTGGGGCAAATGCCCTCGTCAAAACGGCAATATGCGCAACGCAAAGTGCAGCGATCGGTCAACGAGAGACGCAGGTAATCTATTTGCCTGCCATATGAATCTTTCAAATTGTTATCTCCTCACGATTGAAAACGCCGGACTTTCCCCCGCTCTTATGTTCCAGTTTGATTTCGCCGATAATCATTCCGCGGTCAACCGCTTTGCACATGTCGTAAATTGTCAGCGCAGCAATGCTGACGGCGGTCAAGGCTTCCATTTCGACACCGGTGTTATAAGTTGTTTTCGTTTCAGCGGTAATTTTGATGGTATCCTCGCCGATGAATTCAAAATCGATTTTCACCGAAGTCAGAGGCAAAGGATGACAGAGCGGAATCAGCTCGGAGGTTTTCTTGGCAGCCATAATACCGGCCACCCGGGCAACCGCCAGTGCATCCCCTTTTTTCACCTCGCCTGAGCGAATTAAATTGAGCGTTTCAGGCTGCATTTTGACCGTGCCGCTGGCAATCGCCACCCTTTCGGTCACGCTTTTTTGGCTGATATCAACAATATGCGCCTGTCCTTTTTCATCAAGATGTGTCATTTTCATAAGCGACTCAAGCCCGGATTCCTTTTCTGGATTACTTTCTTTTGAATCAAATTCTTTGGATATTTTTCTGATAAGTCCATTAAATTTAATCAATTCATCCGGTTCGCTCTATTGTACTCAATTAATGAATAGTTGGGCAAATTTTGTCAAGCATTCAGTTTATTGGATAGGGATCAGGGGGCAGAGCCAAGGGCAAAATAATCTTATGAAACCTCTGGAATAACCGTTTCAGACCATTTTCGCGAGTTCACGGAAATGGTTGATCTCGGTGGCGGTGCCATCAACGCTGATTCTCATACTCTCATAGACTGAGCTTGATCTCCCAAATCTTCCAATGGTTTTCTTCTTTGATTAATCGAATCGTATACCTGCTTAAATCACCGTTTGGACTGCCCCAGAATCCCCCTTCATAGAAAAGCTGCAATCTTACTGTAAGTTCTTGGCAATCTTCAGACAGTGGCGCTTGGTTTGCGCAATTTACAGCGTCAGAAATTTCAACGACAGGAAAGACCAATCGCCCATAGACAGGGAATTGATCTAAATTTAATTCAAACTGTTCCCTTGCTGGTGAACCAGTTGCGAGTAAACGATCCGCATCTCCAGGTTGATTGTTGTTTAAGAACTGGTAATACGTAAGGACAGTTTCTTCGGGAGTCTCATCCATCAAAACGATTGTTTGTTGAGCCTCGGTGATCTGTGGAAATATGCCATCAGAGGTGGAAACAGCAGTTTCCGCCGTCTGATCGAACGATTCTCGATAGTTATAACAAGCATCAACCGAGGGAAAAGTGAAATAACCTATCGTCCAATGGTCCTCCTGGCGAAGCAAGGAAATTTTTTGTATAAAACTAACCGAGGAAATATTGGGTTCTGGCAAATCAAAAAAATTGAGTTGAAGCTCGATGAGATAAGTTTGGCATTTGTTTGGTACTTCGTCCGGGAAAAAATACTTTTGCTTATCTGGAGCGAAGAGCTCTTGAGCCTCTACCTCATCTCCATCTGTCAAAGATAAGATAGTGTAATTAACCTTTGCTCCAGCTTCAAAGCTTGAAACAAAGTCAGCTCTTGTAAAGCCAGGCCCCTGCATACCGGGAGCTGCTTCATAAAGCATGTTTGCGGCTGCCTCGAAATCTCCTTCGGTCATTAAATCAAAAAAATGTCTAATTAGCATATCCCCTTCGGGTTCCAGCGAAGGGCTACAAGCTGTGAAACAACCACAAAAAATAAAAGCCAACCCAAAGTACAAGATGCTCAATCGAAATTTTGAAGTTTTCATGGTTTCCTTTCATTCCTCTTTTTTTGCTGGCTAATGTCACGGGCAAATTAAGTAAATGGAGCTAAATCTATAAAAATATTTCTATGATGTTCTTAATTGATCAAAGCCTTGTGTTACTTGTTCCAAGGTTTCTTTAGCTCGGATGGATTACGGCATATTTCTTTCTGACCAATTCACACAAATGTTCAGATTATGATAAGAACTATAAACCTGACTGGTAAAACTTGCAACCGTATCAATTGTAAGTTTTTGCTGATTTATCAGAGCAATAGTCCATAAATGTTCCATAAAGAGAATTCCTTAAGACTACTATACCTCTGACCTTCTAATTAAAATGCCGGCTTCAAACTTCTGAAGCCGGCAATTATTTAAACTAAATTTAGCGACACTTATTCAAAAGAAACGATCAACTGATAATGCGGTTGGCCGCCATCTTGAATTTCGAGCTCAACATCAGGATATTCATCCTGAATCCGTTTCGCCAGTTGCTTAGCATGGCTCTGTTTCAAATCCACACCATAGAATAAGGTAATCCGTTCCACTTCATCCATATCGGCAACTTCGACTAATTTATCCAGTGCGCCTTCAATCGTAGGAGCAGCTGAAACCAGTTTGCCATCATAGAGTGCAATAACCTCGCCTTTTTCCACATTAACGCCATCAATTTCAACCGATCGGGTCGAAATTGTAATATCTCCGGTGTGAACTTCCCAAATCGCCTCACTCATTGACTCAACATTTTCTTCAATTGTCCCTTCAGGGTCAAGGCGCAGCATTGCTGCAAAACCTTGCGGTGCGTTGCGGGTTGGGATAATGCCAAATTGTTTTACACTGACTTTAGCGGCGTTTTGAGCAGCCAAAATAATGTTTTTATTGTTCGGGAGGATGATGATTTTATCAGTCGGCAAATTTTCAAAAGCGGCAACAAGCTCCTGAACGCTGGGGTTCATGGTTTGCCCGCCTTCAACAATCGCCGCAACGCCCAAACTGGCAAAAATACTCGACAGACCTCGTCCGGGTGAAACAGCCACAACCGCAATCTGACCGGGAACAACCGGATTCAGTACCAATTCTTCCACTTTGCCTTTACGGGAGTCCATTTGATCCTGCAAGTTTTCCATAGCAATCTTTTTGACAACGCCCTGGGTCTCAGTGTAAGTAATCGGTTCAAAACGACGATCAAATTCGGTGTGAATATGCATCCGATAAATCCCATCGCCTTCGCCAACCTGAATGCTTACGCCGATTCCTTCCAAGTCTTTGTAATATTGCTCAAGCGAAAAACCGGGGAAAGGAGCGAAATCAATCACAACTTCGTAATCCTGGCCTTCTTCGACTGTTTCCATCGCGTCGGCCAAATCGAGCTCTGCCAAGGGTCGCAAAATCGCACCGCTCGGGTCAAGTGATTCACCGCGCAGCATGCGTAACATACCTTCAAAAATGTAATAAAGCCCGGTACCGCCCGAATCGACCACACCGGCCTGTTTCAGAACCGGCAATAATTCAGGGGTGTTTTTAACGCTTGCATCACCGGCTTCGACGATTTTCACCAACATCGCACTCAATGAATCCCCATTTTTCTGAGCTTCTTGCGCACCGGTGGTCATATCCTTGATCACAGTCAGAATCGTTCCCTCAACCGGTTTAACCACACCCTTATAAGCCGTGTTGCGCGCTTCTTCCATTGCCCGCATCAACAATTCGCTGTCAACGGTCTCATAATGGTCCAAAGCACGGGCAAAACCACGCCAAATCTGGGAAAGAATAACGCCGGAATTTCCCCGTGCACCCATCAGAGCGCCCTGTGCAAAATTGCGTGCCGTTTCACCGGCATTCTTGCTCCGGTTTTGATTCGCTTCGGTAAAAGCAGCTTGCATGGTCAAAACCATGTTGGTTCCGGTGTCACCATCAGGAACAGGGAAAACGTTTAAAGAGTTTACATATGCTTGGTTGGTGGTCAGCCAAATAAGACCGGCTTCTAATAATAGCATCAGGCCGTCACCATTTAATGGTGACTGGAGCAGTCGGTGACGCTCCGCTTCATCGGGTAAAATATATTTAGTATTTTGTTGGCTCATAATTCACCTGGGCAGCTTTAATCCGGATTACTCACTCGTAAACCCCTAACGTGAACGTCCACACGTTTTACCGGAACTGCCATTGTTTTCTCCACGGCATATTTAACACTCTCGGCTACCAAATCGGTAACTGTTTTAATTCGAACGCCGTATTCTAACACCACATTCAGTTCGAGGCTGATACCGTCTTCATCGGTCACAACGATTACACCATAATCTGATTCTTTGTTAAAAAAACGGCTGACAGATTCGCCAACATTGCCGGGGGACAAGCTAATTACACCATAGCATTGCAAAGCGGCATTTCGAGCAACCGTGCGAATAGCCTGGGTGAGAATATAGATACCCCCAAGTGGATTTTCTTGTGTTGTCATTTTAATCTTTCTTTCTCCGTTGCTTGATTATTTCAATAATCTTTGGTATTATAAACGCTTGCGCGTGCAAAATAGTTACGCGACAGATGATATTATAATGCAAGAAAGGTATTGAGATGGCAAAGTGCAATCAATGTGGAAAAACCACCACCTTCGGTCACAATCGCAGTCACTCCCTCGTCGCTACTAGACGTAAGTTCCGCCCCAACCTACAGCGGGTCTCCGTTATGGAAGACGGAAAGAAAGTTCGCAAAGTACTTTGCGCGCGCTGCATCAAAACCCTGACCAAGGCTTATCGTTAGTTTTAACACAGTAAACCGTAATCAAAAAGTCGCTTTCGCGGCTTTTTTGATTTTAACTTATGGCTTTTTTCAAAGCTTCAACCCCTGCTGCAATGCCGTCGGGATGCCTAAATATGGCGGTGCCTGCCACGAAATTGCGCGCTCCGGCAAGATATGCCGAACGAATTGTTTCAGCACTAATCCCTCCGTCAACTTGAATTATCGCTTCAGAGCCATGCTCTTGCAATATCTCTGCTGTCCGTCGGATTTTATCCAAAGCCATTGGGATAAACTTTTGTCCGCCAAAACCGGGATTGACCGACATAATCAAAACCTGGTCAACCAAGTCTGTCAGCAAGTTCAAAGGCTCAACCGGCGTACCAGGGTTAAAAGTCAAGCCGGCTTTAACGCCTAGCTCGCGAATCGATTGCAAACTGCGGTGAATATGAGGGCAAGTTTCATAATGAATTGTGATCGTATCCGCACCGGCATCCGCAAAGCTTTTCAGATGTTTTTCAGGCTCAACAATCATCAGATGGACATCAATCGGCAAACTTGTAGAAGCTTTAACCGCTTTGACAATGTCGGGACCGAAGCTAATGTTGGGGACAAAACTTCCATCCATCACATCAACATGAATTTCATCGGCTCCTGCTTCCTGAACGGCGCGAAGCTCTTCGCCAAGTTTGGTCAAATCAGCAGAAAGTATTGAAGGAGATATTATCGTTTTCATAAGTTTAAGGTTTCAATTGAAGATAAACATAAAACCAAAATGGAATCAGTCCAATCAATAAGAAGGCGGCTGTCAAACCCAGACCCCAAATTTTCCAGTCAATCGGTTCCTCTTCTTCCTCCCATTCTTCATAATACTCAGTTTCTCGTTCAGTTTGAGCAGCACTTTGCTTTGAAACCGGCGGAATAGTCGTTTGAACCAAAAGCCGATTTGAATCCTCTGGCATTTGCTCGGAATTGCCTTGGCTCCCGATAACTTGCGGCTGGGACCAAACCCGACTGCCCTGAAAAGTGTCATGGACAAAGCTGTCATTTTGTCTGACGACATCGGAGTTCGCATCATATAAACCCAAAAGTAACCGTCCCAACTGGTCAGCCGTACGATAGCGTTGACTGGGTTCTTTCGAGAGCACTTTGAGAATAATCTCTTCTAAAGCCAGCGGAATCTTAGGGTTGTAATAACGCGGTGATACCGGTTTATTTTCCCGATGCATCCTCGCAAGTTCTGCAGCATCCGAAGCGATAAAGGGTAAACGCCCGGTCACCATTTCATACAAAATAACGCCTAAAGAGTAGACATCAGATGCCGGTGAGGGTGGTTTGCCACTGGCTTGCTCCGGAGAGAAATAATGCGGCGAACCCCAAACCACATCGCTGTGTTCATCTGGAGATATCGTGGAAAGCGCCCTTGCAATCCCAAAATCAGTAACTTTAAGCCGACCTTCAGGCGTAACCAGCATATTATGTGGTTTCACATCGCAATGCACCAAACCGGCCCGATGAGCATAACCAATCCCACCGCAAGCTTGAATCATCAATTCCAAAGCTTCGTCAATTTCAAAGCGCTCTTTTTTCTTGTTAAGAGATTTCAAATCGGTTCCGGGCATATATTCCATAACGATGAACAAATGCCCCTGGTCCAGTCCGAAATCGTGGACGGTAACGATATTAGGATGCGAAAGGTTTGCCGCAGCCCGGGCTTCTTGCCTGAAACGTTCCCGAAAAGCCGGATCTTTTGAAAAATCCTCGCGCAGGACCTTGACCGCCACATTTCGTTCGAGCATCAGGTCGCGCGCCTTATAAACAACCGCCATCCCCCCCGTCCCGAGAGTTTCCTGGAGCTGATAACGGTCATTGAGTAAAGTCGGCATATCCATAGTGCTGATTATAACAGTTCACAGCCTGGAAATGACAATTTGTCCTCCCATGTTTAAATCACAGCTTCTCATTAAAGATTCTTCTTTTCCTCGAAATTTTTTGACAGAGCTCTCAAGCAGTGGTAAAATTTTTAACTAAGAAAGCGCCTTAGAAGGCGTTTTTTTGTGAGGAAAGGTGCAATAAAATGGGACAAAAAGCTCTTGAAAATTCTGTTGTTCAAGCCAGTTTTTTCAACGAACCATTTTTGGCAAGCAAAATTTCTAAACCCCATATGCTGTACCCGAATAACTCGAAGATATCCCAAAGTATCACCACAAACAATAATAGTATGAAGGAGCGTTGTTAATGAAAGTTATTCTTACCGGTTCAATTGCGATTGATAACCTGATGAAGTTTCCCGGCCTGTTTAGCGACCATCTCTTACCCGAGCATCTCGACAAGGTCAGTTTGTCCTTTTTAGTGCCTGAGCTTTCGCGCCGCGATGGTGGCGTCGGAGCAAACATAGCCTATACCCTGGCAATGTTGGGTGGTGAGGCTTTGCTTTATTCGACTGCCGGGCAAGATTTCCCTGAATATGCCAAACGCTTAGAAGCAGTTGGCGTTGACACGGGCAGTGTCCGCATTATCCCCGACAAATATACGGCTTCGTTTTTTGCGACCACCGATCAAAACAACGCTCAAATCGCAAGTTTTTATGCCGGAGCAATGGCAGATGCCGCTGAGCTTTCCTTAAACGATGCGCCTTATGAAGCGGACGATTTTGTGATGATTTCCCCAACCGACCCGGCTGCGATGGCGCGTTCTGTGGAAGAAGCTTTGGATCTGGGCTTAAAAACGCTTTTTGATCCGGGACAACAAGTTATCAGCCTCGACCCAGAATTGCTTCGCAGAGGTTTAGAAACAGCCCACGGTTTGTTTGTGAACGAATATGAATTTGAGCTTTTGCAAAAACATACCGGTTTCAGCGAAGCAGAGCTGCTTAGTAAACCCAGCTTTAGCGTGGTCACCCTGGGCGAAAAAGGCGCAAGAGTTATAACGAAAGATGAAGAAATTTTTGTTCCCGCCATTCAAGGCCTGACTGTCACCGACCCAACCGGTGTTGGCGATGCTTTCCGCGGTGGTTTTTTACGCGGCTATCTGGCTGGTTTAAGCATGAAAACCTGTGCCGAAATGGGTACAATTTGCGCCGCGGCTTGCATTCAAGAAGACGGAACTCAAATTCATCACTTTAATTGGAACCAGTTTGTTACAGAGTATCGCAAACACTTTGACGATAAGGGTGAATTGGATAAAATAGGGCAATAGAAAGAAACGGAGAACTGAATGGATAAATATAATATTAAAGACCTGAACCTTGCTGAAGGTGGTCGACGTCGTATGGATTGGGCTGCCCGCGAAATGACAGTCCTGGCTTCAATTGAAGAGCGCTATCGCAAAGAACGACCTTTTGAAGGCCTTCGCATGACCGCTTGTATGCACGTTACGACTGAAACGGCAAACCTGATGCGCGTTATGCAAGTCGGTGGTGCCGATATCGTTTTAACCGCCTCAAACCCGCTTTCAACACAAGATGATGTTGCAGCGGCTTTGGTTTCTCAATATGAGATTCCTGTGTTTGCAATCAAGGGCGAAGACGATCAAACTTATTATCAAAATTTGCACGCCGCTTTGGATCACAAACCCCATATCATCATGGATGATGGCGCAGATCTAGTCGGCACGATTCACAAAGAACGTCGCGAACTAATTGGCAATATCATCGGTGGTACTGAAGAAACAACTACCGGTGTGATTCGCCTCAAGGCGATGGCTGCCGACAAAGTTTTGGAATTCCCAATGATGGCTGTAAACGATGCCATGACCAAACATTTCTTTGATAACCGCTATGGCACCGGTCAATCGACAATTGACGGCATCATTCGCGCAACCAATGTTTTGATTGCCGGAAAAACCTTCGTCGTCGGTGGTTACGGCTGGTGTGGACGTGGTTTGGCAATGCGGGCTAAGGGCATGGGCGCTAATGTGATCGTTACCGAAGTTGACCCAATGAAAGCTTTGGAAGCGGTTATGGATGGCTTCCGCGTAATGCCAATGGAAGAAGCCGCCCCGATTGGTGATATTTTCCTGACGGTTACCGGCGACTTGCATGTTATCGACAAACATCATTTTGCAGTGATGAAAAGCGGTGCCTTGGTTGGCAATTCCGGTCATTTCAATGTTGAAATTAACATCAAAGCCCTCGAAGAAATGGCTGTTGAGAAGCATTTGGTTCGTCCCTTTGTTGAATCTTACGTCATGCCTGACGGACGAATTATCAACATTTTGGGTGAAGGACGTTTGATCAATTTGGCTGCTGCCGAAGGTCATCCCGCTTCCGTTATGGATATGAGCTTTGCAAATCAGGCTTTGGGTGCTGAATACTTCCTCAAGCATAGAGATACGCTTGAGAAGAAAGTCTATGATGTCCCCGAAGATTTAGACCGCGAAATCGCCCGTCTGAAGTTGGCTTCGATGGGTGTTTCTATCGACGTTTTGACCGCCGAACAGGAAAAATACCTGAGTTCCTGGGAATCCGGAACCTAAATCAATATAAATTAGTAGATCAAAAACCCCTCGTTAGAACGAGGGGTTTTTTTTCAGTTTAATTTTGATTGGTTAACCTTTATAAACCAACCTGCCTTCAACCTCTGCCAATATATTCTGATGATGTCTCAAATATTCATCCAGAACAGCTTGCATTGAGGAAGCCATCACTTTAGGGCGAGCGATCATTCTTAGTTCTTCTTCACTCATGTTCAGGTTCTTTTGGCAGTTATTGAAATGATAGGATTGAATCCCAATTTTGAAAGTCTGTTCATCCTCAACTTCTATATCATTGACTTTTAAACTAATCAGCTTATCCTGGTTCTCGTCAATGACTGCCTTGACACGCTTATTCACCTGAAAGCATTCCCCTTCACTGTTGCGATTGCTTTTGCGCATAATGTGGGCAAAGATTTTGCGAAGTTGTGCCCCGTTTACGAGATAACGGGAGTAGGAATCATCGTATGGAAAAGCTTGTTTCAAATCGCCAAGCGTTACCACCGGGCCCAACTCTTTGGAGCGTATTGAACCGCTGCCGATGAATGCCACATCCAACTCTGCATTTTCAGCGAAAATATCTGAGATCAGGTTGCCAAGCTCGGTTTCAACTTCGCGCATAGGATGGCTAAGCTTTCTTGCAAATCGGCAGATGAGCGTGTTGTATTTTGCATCGACTATCCTTTTATATCCGTCAATGAATTGATGCATTTGTTCATCCGCTTGGATTTTGTCACTTCGGATGGGAACAAGTTCCCATTTCCAATCCACAATCGAATTGGTATCGTCATCGACAGTGATGTCAAAGCGTCCGATTTGGTCCGTTCCCACGGCTGCCTGGGCAATCAGAATGTTGTTTACGAGTTCAGGCTGTTCCATAACACTGTGGGAGTGTCCTCCCAGCATCATATCCACACCCCAATCCGGATTGAGAAGCGATGCTAACTGACGGTCGGAGTCCAGGCCAATGTGGGTTAGCAAAATGGTCAGGTCAATATCGTCATTTTTGTAGACATCACAAATTCGTCCAACTTCAATGGCAGCATCTTCCAAAGAAATGAAGGTGCCGATTTGTTGGTCTTGTTTCAGGGAATCGAGGACGGTTTCAGTAAGAATGCCGATAAAGAGGATGTCAAAACCATCTACTTCTTTAATTAAATAAGGCAACATCAAACGCTTATTGTATTTTTTGATATAAAGGTTTGCATTGATAATGGGGAAATTTGCCATCTTCTCAAGGAAGAGCAAATGGGGGACTCCATAATCCAACTCGTGGTTCCCCAGGGAAGCGACATCAGGCGAGAGGTAGTTCATGATTTCAATGGTGCTGATGCCTTTGTATTCAGAATCGATGATGGACCCCTGCACCATATCCCCCGAGATGGTGTAGATTACGTTCTTTTCCTGACTGCGAACCTGGTTGATGTAACCTGAGAGGAGAGAAAGACCGCCGATCATCTCGCCATTGCCATGATCTGCCTCAGCTAAAAAATCACCATGCATATCATTTGAATGGAGGATGGTAAACCGTTTGAAACGTTGTTTGTCCATAAATGCCTCATCTCTTTGTAAAGGTAAATTTCTTCGTTAAAGAATTGTATCGTTTTTGGGTGCAAAAATCCATATGTAAAGTCTTTGTATAACGTTACTTAAAAATTTTGTGCTGATCTTAGTAGATGGACGCCGATTTGTTTAGGCGATTGGGATTTGATGGAGGAATCCATTTTGACATTGGATTCCTCCGGCTAAATCTAAGCTAAGAGTCCGCCTACTGCCATATTGGCGAAGTCGGCTTTATTGATGCGAAAACCGGCGACAACCCGAGGGAGAACTTCGTCTAGAATTGAGCGTTTGGCATACATGACACCACCTGGCAATCCCATCACAGCGGTTCCATCTTCAAAGTATGCCAGAACATACATCGCACCGGGGAAGACGGGCGTGCCATAGGTAACTATTTCGGCACCGGAGGCGCGAATTGCTCCGGGTGTGTGGTCGTCCGGGTCAACGCTCATCCCGCCTGTGCAAAAGATCAGTTTAATTCCGGCATTGTGTGCCCTGACAATCGCATCGCGGATGTCGCTCAGCTGATCGCCAACCATTTCAAGCATGATAGTTTCAACAGGGAAATCTGCCAGTTTCTCCAGTACAACAGGTGAAAAAGTATCCTTAATTCTGCCGGTGGAAATTTCTGAACCGGTTACAAAAATGGCCGCCTTAAGTTCTTGCCAAGCCAAAACACTGAAAACAGGCGATGGAATTTCCTCTTGCAATGCGCTCATCGCAGATTCGGCGATTACGAGCGGAACAACGCGCATGGCAGCCAGTTTGTCGCCTTTTTTGACTGATAAATAGTTTTGCTTTGCAGAAATAACCACATTTTCGGTCATGTTGAGCCTGAACAATTTTTCGGTGTCAATAAAAAACAAGCCGTCAGTTTCGGCAAAGAGTTCAATTTTGCCTTCTTTAGCTTCACTCGCGCTTAAATTATCACCAATGGTGATATCGCGCAAAATTGCCGCGGCATCATTTTCGTGAATCATACCGGCTTCCAATTCGAGCGCAAAAATTGTTTCTTTGCCCATCTCAAGCAAAATCGGAATGTCTCCTTCCTTAACAATATGACCCTTAGGGAAGCGCACACCTTTAAACTTATCTTTGATAATTTGCGTATGATCGTGCGCCAAAACCATACCAATAGCTTCTGTTGTTTTAATTTGTTTCATAATAATCGCCTTTAAATAAATAAAAGCCGACAAAAGCCGGCTTTATATCTGTTATTAATTAATCGTCCAGCATTCCGCTGTCATCTTCGCTTGGGTCGAAACTCTGACTCGTCATGGCATCTTCCGCCAGATTTCGGACGGTGTCTTCAATTTCCTGACGAATTTCAGGGTTTTGGCTGAGGAAGTTTTTGGAAGCTTCCCTTCCCTGACCGAGACGTTGTTCTTTATAAGAATAGAATGAGCCACGCTTCTCGATTACCTCAAGATTGGTTGCCAGGTCGAGGATATCGCCGGACTTGCTGATGCCTTCGTTGTACATGATGTCAAATTCGGCATCCCGAAAAGGAGCAGAGACCTTATTTTTGACTACGCGCACACGGACACGGTTGCCGACAATTTCTGCACCGACTTTGATCGATTGCACCCGGCGAACATCCAAACGGACGGAAGCATAAAACTTGAGCGCATTCCCACCGGTTGTCGTTTCGGGGTTGCCAAACATCACGCCAATTTTTTGGCGGAGCTGATTGGTGAAGATCACCGCAGTTTTGGTTTGGCTGATCGCTCCGGAAAGTTTACGCATCGCCTGGGACATCAAGCGGGCTTGTGTGCCCATTGTGGCATCGCCCATGTCGCCTTCGATTTCCGAACGGGGAACCAAAGCAGCGACCGAGTCGACAACGACTAAATCAACCGCACCCGAACGAACCAAGGTTTCAGCGATTTCGAGCGCTTGTTCGCCGGTATCGGGTTGAGAGATGAGTAAATCTTGAATGTTGACACCGCAACGGGCGGCATATATCGGATCGAGGGCGTGTTCCATATCGATATAGGCTGCCGTTCCTCCTAATGCCTGACATTCTGCTACAATATGCTGGCAAAGCGTGGTCTTACCGGAGGATTCGGGACCATAGATTTCGGTTATTCGTGCTTTTGGGATGCCGCCAACGCCCAGCGCCATATCCAGCGAAAGTGAACCGGTTGGGATGGATTCAACTTTCATATGCGCGGCTTCGCCAAGGCGCATAATTGAGCCTTCGCCGTATTTTTTGACGATGTCGTGCAATGCACGGTCGAGAACAGCTTTTTTAGCTTCGCTGAGGTTTGAATCAGCGACTTCTGTTGCGCTTGCTTTTTTCTTGGTTGCCATAGATCACTCCGGTCTAATCAATTACTTTTCTATAAATATAGCACAATTGTTCGAGTCGTCAAGGCTGAACTTATTAAGCAATGCGACGAGCTTCGAGGTAGAAACGTTTGTCGTGGGCATGTCCCATCGAGAAAGTTTTACGTGGCAAGGAGCCGTCGACAATCACTGACTTAAAGAAGTTGTCTTTCTTGATCGGGGGGACGAAGAAGCCGATGTTGTTCGCTTTTTTGCTCAACTTATCCAAAATCTCATCACCGTGGACGTAGTCGATTTCGTAGTTTTCGTTTTGTTTGAGGTAACCGTCCAAAAATTCTTGCAAACTGCCTACTGCCAGGTTTTGTTTGGGGGCAGAGAGTTCAGCGACGGCATAGCCGTTTTGGTCAATCATGCCAAAGCGCTGCAGATTTTCGGGGCAGTTCATGACATTTTCTTTCATCTCAGTAAAGTCTTTGCAGGCTGTGATTTGAATGCTTGGCTCAAAATGCTTGCTCAGTTCATCACTAAAATCGGCCGGGACGTTGAACATCACGCGGTGGATTGGCTCAAATTTGAGGGAGGGGTCGTGCAAATTGACCAACTCGACCAAAGCGTAACGGGCAGGATGGTTCATGCCAACGCTCGGTTTCAGTTCTTCCCAAAGGCTTTTGGCGGTCGCGAGGCTGTGATTGCCATCGCCAACGGCAAAGAGCAAGGGGTGTTCGAGGTCAACATCGCCATAGCGTACGCGATATTTTTCGGGCTCGAGCAGTCCGGCGATATGATCGATTGCGTCATTCAGCGTCTGTGGGTCTTCGATCAGGTGCCCGGTGATATGTCCGCTGCCTTGCATCAGCTCAAAATCATAAGCCAACGGCAGGTCTGCCTTCTGAGCCAAAATTGGTTTGAGAACTTCAAAATCGGGGTCGTCATAAAGCACCAAAATGTGGGGAAGTTCCAAAGGAGCACCGCTGCGAACCTGCATTCTGGGTGGCAGGCGATCTAAAATTGTGCCTTCGGTAGCGCGGGTCAGCGATTGGGAGCCTTTATTGAAATCATAAGTTTCCAGATCGAGCGCAACCACCAAACCGGTTTGAATTGCATTGCCAACGGTACGTTCGACAAGGACGAAACCATTGTGTGCTTCAAAAACGTCCGAAGCCAAATATTCATGCATTTTTTCTTGCATATAGGCAATTCGTTCAGCTTTGTCGGGGCGGGTTAGCCAGGCTTCGGGCAAAATGAGATCGTAAGTGGAAGGGGCATCACCGACGGTGTTTGCAACCGCTTCCCAATATTCGGGTTCAGATGTGAACTGGTCGCAGGCAATCACGGCCCACTTGTGCAGGTCGATCTGTTTTGCCGGCAAGAGAATTTCAGGAATTTGGATTCCAACTTTTTCGCTATTTGTCATGGGAAATAATCAGTCCTTTTTTATTATGGTGAGTTTCCCCAATTGTAACAGGGAAATAAGGAAACTGAGGATGTAAGAGCTAAGTGTCAAGAGCCAAGTGCTAAGTCCTTGGCTCTAACATCTCGCCTCTTGGCCCTATCCCCCCTTGGCTCTAACAACTTGGCCCTATCCCTTCTCTTCAGGTAAATAAACAATGCCAACGGCACCGGGGCCAACATGAGTGCCAATCACCGCGCTCACTTCGCTTAGAAATTCATTGCGAACTTTGAATTTGTGACGGGCCTGGGCGGCAATTTCTTCGATCATCTTTGGAGAATTGGCAGCCAAAACGCCAAGATATTCAATCGTCTTGTTTTTCCCGAGGTCTTTATCGATAATATCTAAAACGCGATTAATTGCCTTTTTAGTTGTTCTCACTTTTTCATAAGGTTGGACCGCCCCATTTTGCAGTTTGAGGATTGGTTTGAGATTGAGCGCCGTCCCAAGGAAACGCGCTGCGCCGCCAATTCGTCCGCCACGATGTAGAAATTCGAGCGTGTCAACCACAAAATAAGTTTGGATTCTTTCAGAAATGTTGATTGCCAATGCCTTACATTCCTGAAGCGAAG
>JAGOIM010000080.1 GCA_017995665.1 Anaerolineaceae bacterium
GCAAGAGCTCTTCCTCGCCCTGATTCCCGCCTCTCCAAACCGGACCCACCGTATGAATCACGGCTTTGACAGGCAAATTGAAGCCGGGGGTGATAACCGCCTTGCCAAAATCGCAAAAGCCAATGGCGTCACAGGCTTCAGTCATTGCTTGAGCGCCGGCCGCCTCAAAAATCCTGCCACCAACACCCCCTCCATTCTTCAACTCAGGGTTGGCGGCATTGACAATTACGTCAACTTTCATGTTGATAATATCGTTGCGAATGATGTTAAAAGGCATTTTTCCTCCTCAACTCAGGCGGTCAGCTCGGCAATCAGCAATTCGTAAGCGGTTTGTCCGGGCATGCCGCCGGTTTTCATCCCCTCGTCAATATCCAGCAAACGGCTGTAAATTTCCAACAACTTACTCATTTTGAAGCGTTGTGCCTGGGCATGAAGTTTGCGGGCAATAAAATTGAGCACTTTCAATTCCTGCTCAATTTGCTGGAACGTTCCACCTTCGTCAATAATTTCTCTTGCCTGAATCAACAAGCGAAATTGGCGATGAATCATTCCGGTAAGCTCTATCACATCGCTTTTTTCGGTCAGCAATTCAAATTCTTGCATGGCTTTGAGGGCGTTTCTTTCGCCCAAGGCGTCGGTAAAAGCGAAAATATTGCCCTCTTGTTCGTGGGCAGTCAGAAGGCTGACCTGCTCCGGTTCAACAATCGCTCCCTTGCCGACATAGGTGAGGATTTTTTCAATCTCTTGTCCGGCTTGAAGCGTGTTGTTACCGATATAGCTTGCCAAAAGATGGGCGGCATCGGGTCTGAAGGCACCGCCCAGTTCTTTGGCTTTGCGCATAATCCAGGCGGGCATGTCTTCTTCTGCCGGAAGCAGACAATCGACAATCACCGCCTTATTGCGATTATTCTCAATCCATTTGCTCAGCCATTCATAAGACTTCTGATTTTCCCAGCTGCGTGCCCCTCGTTTTTTCCCCAATTGATCGTCCACCACAAAGACAAGCGCGGTGCTTTCAGTGAGGTTCTCAAAAAGTGCCAGATAGCGTTCAGCGTTCTCTTTGCCGGCTTTGCCGAGCAAGGTTCGGGCGTTCTCAACAATTATTAAGCGCCGGTCTGCCAAAAAAGGAATCGTTAGCGCATCAGCCTGAAGCATTTCGAAGCTAAGCGAATCACCGTTTAAGCGCGAAGTGTTCAAATCTCCCATACTGGGGTCACCGAGTCCCTTGACAAAGTCAGCCAAAACTCCCTTAATTCTGGCTTCGTCATCGCCTCGCAAGAGGTAGAGACTGGGTTTGCTTTGTTCTGTCATTATGCTCTTGTGTTGATAATATGGAAAAATCCGTTTTTGGTTTTGTAGCTGCGCACCAAATTAACTTCGAGTCCCTCAATATTCGGATCAACGGTAACTTTTTCTTGCATTTTAGGTCCCAAAGGACGGCTAAAGACGTATACCGGTACAGCGACGACTGCCGCGAGCAAATAGTGCCACCATTTTGGGGATTTTGCACCGCTGAGCAGGTTTAGCACAAGAAAAGCAGCCGAACCGGCCAAAAAAGTTGAGGTAGCAAAGTTCGTCCCGCAACCGGGGTGAATTGCTAAATCAATTTCTCCGTTTTGCAGGCGCTGCCTTGCATCCAAGGCGGCTTCGGTAACTAATTCGGTTGGCACGTCGGCAAACAAAATGAAACCGGTCGGGTTGGAATGCCCCATCATCCGTCCGCAATGATAGCGCGAGGCTAAAATTTTCATGGTGGAATGTTCAAGGGCGTGATTCCGTCTTGTGGCTTTGATGAAGGGAATTTTGTTTAACAGGTTCATAGTTAATTCTTTCAATTGGATTGATAATGAATGATACCCTATTTTTTCAGGCTGAAACACCAAATTTACTTCCATCATGAGAATTGTTATCTATACCATTTTATTGCGCAAAAGACTGTCGCAGACTGGTATACTTGCTCTGCTATGTCATTAATTTCTGCACAAAACCTGGGACGTTCTTTTGGTCCCGTTGATATCTTTGAGGGGATTAACCTTTCCATTCCCCACAACGCCCGCATCGCAATTGTCGGCAGTAACGGCGTTGGCAAAACCACCCTCCTGCGTATTTTAGCCGGTGAGGATGAACCAAGCGAGGGGTCAGTTTTCCGTTCGCGCGGTTTACGGATTGGCTACCTGCCCCAAGAGGCTGTGCTTGAAACCGAAGGCACGCTTTGGGAGAGCTGTGTGCGTGCTTTTGAAGATTTGCTCGAAATGGCTGACGAATTGCACAGCCTCGAAGTCCAAATGCAAGATCCAAATTGCGATGCCGCGGTTTTGACGCGCTATGGTAAATTACAGCACCAATTTGAAATCAGAGGTGGCTACAATTACAGCAACCTCATCCAACAAACCCTGACCGGTCTCGGCTTTGACCCCGATGATTATCAACGCCCTCTTTCGCAGCTTTCCGGCGGACAACGCACGCGGGCAAGGCTGGCGCGTATTTTGCTCGAAAACCCCGACCTGCTCTTTTTGGATGAGCCCAGCAATCACCTCGACATCAACGCTGTCGAATGGCTCGAAGCCTACCTGCGCGACTGGTCCGGCGCGGTGGTTATCGTCTCGCATGACCGCTATTTTCTTGACCAAACCGCCCGTGTTATTTGGGAGATGACCCCATCGCTCGAAGTTTATCGCGGCAATTACAGCGCCTATCTCCGCCAACGGGAAGAACGCTATGCTCGTCGGCTGATAGAATTTGAAGCCCAGACTGAATTTATTGAAAAACAAGAAGACTACATTCGCAGAAATTTGGGCAGTCAAAACAACAACCAGGCTCGCGGTCGTCAACGCCGTTTGGAGCGTCTCTTGGAAGACAGTCGCCTGACCGCACGAATGCACCACGAACGGCAGATGCACATGCGCCTCAAGCCTGTTGGCCGCTCGGGAGATTTGGTGTTGCGAACTTTTGACCTCTATGTTGGTTATGAGGACGAGGGCAGACCACTCTTCCAAAGCCCGGATTTGGTTTTGGAACGGGGGGAATGCGTAGCGCTGATCGGGCCTAACGGTGCCGGGAAAACCACCTTTATGAAAACGATTTTAGGGCAAATTCCGCCTTACAGCGGCGAAACTTTGCTTGGTTCCAGCTTAAAAGTGGGCTATTTTGCTCAGGCACATGAGGATCTTGACCCAACCAATAATTTGATTCAAGAAATCAACACCGTTGCCCCAAACATGTTACCGGCTGAGGCGCGCAATTATCTGGCTCGTTATGGTTTTCATGGCGATCAGGTCTTTGACCGCGTCGCAACGCTTTCCGGTGGGGAACGCGGCCGTCTGGCTTTGGCAATTTTAGCGCTTTCGGACGCTAACCTGCTCTTGCTTGACGAACCGACCAACCATCTCGACTTACCCACCCAAGAAGTTTTGCAATCGGTTTTGGCGGATTATCCGGGCACAATTCTGCTCGTTTCGCATGACCGCTATCTGATTGATGCCCTGGCAACCCAAATTTGGGAGCTCTTACCCGCCGAAGAACGCTTGCAAGTTTTTAAGGGCAGCTATTCGGAATATAAAGAGTTTTTGAGCGGTCGAAATAAAGCTAACCCAGCAACTGCTATTGACTTTTCGACTTCTGAACCCGGCGTTCAAGAAGAAGATAAAAAAATCAAGAAAAGCCTTAGCCGAAACCAGCGCCAGCACTTCCAAAAGAAGCTCAATGCGCTCGAAGCTGAGATTCAAAAGCTTGAAAGCGAAAAAGCCGGAGTGGAAAATCAGCTTGCCTCACCGCCTAAGGACGTTGCAAAATTGCAGAAAATCACAGAATCTTACCAAAGCCTCAGCCATCAGCTTGAAAAGCTGCTGAAAGAGTGGGAAGAGCTTGCTGAAATTTTGCATGAGGACGAGGAATGAGAAAATGAAGATTATTAAAGCAAGAGATTACGTCGAGATGAGTCGCAAAGCGGCACATTATATTGCCGCGCAAGTCTTGCTTAAGCCAAACAGCGTTTTGGGTTTGGCAACCGGCTCAACTCCCTTAGGCACTTATCAGGAACTTATTCGGCTTTACCAGAACGGTGAAGTCAGTTTTAATCAGGTCCGCAGTTTTAATTTGGACGAATACTACAGCTTGGGTCCGGAGCATCCCCAAAGTTACCGCTATTTTATGAATGAAAAATTCTTTAACCAAATTGATATTCAGCCTGAAAACACGCATGTCCCGGACGGGCTTAGCCCAAATCCGGACCTGTTTAGTGCAGAGTATGACCGCCAAATTGCCGTTGCAGGCGGGATCGACCTGCAATTGCTCGGAATCGGCAGCAACGGACATATCGCCTTCAATGAGCCGGGCAAAGTCTTTATCGCTCAAACCCGCCTGGTCGATTTGAAAGAGCACACCATTGAAGATAACGCCCGATTTTTTGCCTCCAAAGACGAAGTCCCCCGTCAGGCAATTACGATGGGTTTGAAATCAATCTTGGGCGCAAAGCGAATTTTGATCCTCGCCAGCGGTCAAATCAAAGCCGATGCGGTTAAGGGCATGCTTGAAGGCCCAATTGACCCGGGCTTACCGGCGTCAATTTTGCAGTTACACCCCAATGTCACCTTGATTGCCGATGAAGCTGCCTTAAACAGGTAGCGGGAAAAAGGAAACGGGAAACGGGGAGCGGGAAACAGACAAAATCGGTGTTTTACAACTATCTGCTGCAAACTGTGAACTGCATACTGCGAACTAAAAACTGCATACTGTGTACTGCTAACTGCCCGAGTCAAGTGATGCGTGAAATTCCAATGGCTTAGTGGTACAATCGAATCAGCACATTATGTTAATTCTGGAGGATAAATGGAACAAGAAGTATCGGGTATCGCTGTAAAGCGGGGGCTCGCAGAGATGCTCAAAGGCGGCGTAATCATGGACGTGGTCAACGCCGATCAGGCTAAAATTGCCGAAGACGCAGGCGCTTGCGCTGTGATGGCTTTGGAACGCGTCCCTGCTGATATCCGCGCCGATGGCGGGATTGCCCGGATGAGTGACCCCGAACTCGTTATGAAAATTATGGAATCTGTCAGCATTCCGGTTATGGCGAAATGCCGTATTGGACATTTTGTAGAAGCACAGATTTTGGAATCACTCGGTGTCGACTTTATCGACGAATCCGAAGTTCTCACTCCTGCTGACGAAACCTATCATATTAATAAAGCAGCCTTCAAAGTGCCCTTTGTCTGCGGTTGCCGAAATCTTGGGGAAGCTTTGCGCCGACTCGGCGAAGGCGCTGCCATGATGCGCACCAAGGGCGAACCCGGAACCGGTGATGTTGTTGAAGCCGTTCGACATGCTCGCCAGGTTTATGGCGAAATTCGTCATCTGCAAAGTTTACCGGCTGAAGAAGTTATGACTTTTGCAAAAAACATTCAGGCTCCTTTCGAACTGGTTATGCAGGTTCGGGAAGCAGGCAAGTTGCCGGTTGTCAATTTTGCTGCCGGTGGCATTGCTACCCCAGCCGATGCAGCCCTGATGATGCAATTGGGTGTTGACGGTATTTTTGTCGGTTCCGGTATTTTCAAATCCGGTGACCCTTCCAAACGCGCTCAGGCAATCGTCAAAGCGACAACTCACTTCCGTGATCCCCAGATTTTGGCTGAAGTCAGTCGCAATTTGGGCGAAGCGATGGTTGGTCGTTCTGCTGTTGAACTGCCCGATGTCGAAAAAATGGCAAACCGTGGTTGGTAGTTAGAAAGATAACTGACAATATGAAATTTGGAGTTCTTGCCTTACAAGGCGATTTTCGGGAACACCGCATCAGCCTCGAAAAACTCGGGGCTGATGTTTCAGAAGTCCGCTTGCCCGAACATTTGGAAGGTTTAGCGGGTCTGATTTTGCCGGGCGGCGAATCGACAGCGATTGGGAAGTTGATGGTTGCTTACGGTTTGATGGACGCCATTCGTGAATTCGGGAAAAGCAAAGCGATTTGGGGCACCTGTGCCGGTGCGATTTTGCTCTCGAAGAATGTCGGACGCGAGCAACCATTGCTCGGGCTGATGGATATGACGATTGAGCGGAATGCCTTCGGTCGGCAGCTGGATTCTTTTGAAATCGATTTGCCAGTGCCTTTTTTGAACCCTGCAAAGCCGGATTATCATCTGACTTTCATTAGGGGTCCGATTATCACCGAAGTTTATGGAAAAGCGAAGTCTTTGTTGGCTTTGCCGGATGGCAGGATGATTGCCGCCCAACAAGGAAAATTGTTGGCAACTTCTTTTCATCCTGAACTTAGCGAAGACTTGCGATTCCATCGTTATTTTATGGAGTTGGCGCAATCGGAATTAGAAAATTAAGCCCTTATAGCCTGTATAAAATCAGCCGGTCGGCGGCGCTGCTGCAGAGTTTGGATACGCTGAGCTTTTTCACTTGGGGAGAACCGATGAATCTGCGTAATGTGATGCGCAGTGTTGCACCGCTGGCTGACAGAGAGGCTATGATTTGGGAGGGGGAAGAGGAAAGTTGCTTCGGACAGATTGAGAAGGGTCAAACTAAAAAATTTGCCCAGCTGTCCTATCTGGGTTGTTCGGAAAATATGCAGCCGCTCACTGTTTCCCGCTTGCTTGAAGCTTTGATTAAAGAAGCTGGAAGCTGGAAAGCCTGGGGCGTTTTGGCGGATTTGCCGGAAGGCTCGGACTTGTTTGAGGGCTTTCGCAAGGCTGGTTTTACAATTTGGGCAAGGCAAAAGGTGTTCAAACTGACTTCGCAAGAGATGCCCCCCTCTTCGACTGGTTTGTGGCGTTCGGGAAGCGAGTTTGACAAACTGGCGATAGATGCCTTATCTAAAGAAGTTGTTCCAACATCAGTCCAACTGATTGACCGTTTGTCCGATAAATCGACCGACGCTCTGGTAGCTTATCAGAAAAACGGACGTTTGGGAGCCTTTGCCAATGTAGAATATGGGCCGAAAGGCATTTGGCTAAGCATGACGGTCCATCCTGATGCAGATGCCCAGGCTTTACTTTCAAGTTTAGTTCAGGAAGTTTCGGATGT
>JAGOIM010000081.1 GCA_017995665.1 Anaerolineaceae bacterium
GTTATAGAGTATGAAAAAATAAACGCCAAAAAGAATAATTGTCACAATCACTAAAAGATTTTTCTTATTATCTCGATTAAAGTTGACTTTACTGTAGCTATTCACCTTCGAACTAGTCAGATAATTAAAAAACTCTTGAATTGCAATCATGGTCAGAAAGAAAAACAAGCCAAGCAAAAATCCGGATAAATCGAAGTGGTTTCGGGTTGAGCTGCCATAAATTGAGCCAACAACATAAATCAGGCAACCAGCAAAAATAAAAAAAGCGTTTTTCTTGAGTGATGATTTTAGGATTTCCATTCCAATAAGTTTAACACAAGCTCTCAGCTAATCCATCGCGGTTATAATCAGAACTAATGAAAAGAAATCACCGGCATTTACTATTAATCGCCTTCTTCGTGCTCATAGCTCTCAGCCCTCTGATGACTGAAAACAGCTCTGCCCAAAATCCAAATCAAAACAATGAGCTATTTATTGCAAACACCAAAGAGGAATGCGGGAATATCCCTCAATGCTTCTACAATGACGATCCGGACACGCTCGATGCTTTAGCAATTCAAAAAGCAATAAATTTTGCTAAAGCCAACAATCTGAGCAATCCCAATATAAACATTCTCAACGCCTATTCAACTAAAACCGCCACAGTAACGCTTGATTATCCTCTTACACTTACCAGTCAAACGAACGGTTATCTCAGCACTTCCAGCTCAAATTGTTCAAACCCAATCCTCAGGATTGCGTCGAAAGTAGACATCAGGAATCTCACTATCACTGATGGAAATTGTTCTTCCCCATCGCGCGATTTGCTCGTCGTTGAAAGTTCTGCAAACGTAATGATTGAAAACAGCACTCTCATATATGGTCGCAATGCAATTGTCCATAAAAACAGCACCGGCAACCTCTCCGTTCGCTTTAATCAAATCAAAAACAACGATGGCTATGCTTTGTTAAGCGAAAACACTGAAACTACTTCCCGGCTTCGAATGGTTGCCAACAACATCACAAACAACAGTCCAATCCAGGTGGTTTGCCAAAACAATCACAACATAGACCATAACTTTTGGGGTGAGAAAGTAACGCCTTCCGAAAGTGCACCGTCTTGTGTGGTCGACAATAATCGTCGATTGGATGTTCCGATTGTCCTCGCAAGCAATGGCAATGGCGTACAGGCGGCAATTGTCAATCCAGGCTCCTCCTACACCGGCAGTGCTACATTTGACGTTTCAGCTAAATCCAATTCAGGAGCACAGGTCTATATTGTCAATCATGGGCAAGTCCAACCCTTCCCCGAAATGGCTATTGGCGAACAAATGATTTGCGGCAGTTATTACGACATTTTTCTTGAGGACGGAAGCCAAGCCACAGATTTGAGTTTGCGCTTTTCTTATTCCGGTAATAATCTATGCGAACAAGCCATCGAATCCGCATCATTCTGTGGTTCAGGGCAAAAAGAAAACTATCCCTTGATGTGGTTGGATGTGAAAACAGCCGTAACTGATGGCTGGGACAATGCTGGAGCTGCGCCGAAGGATCCTTCGGGCGGGATTTTTCCCGGCCAGGATGTGCGTTGTAACACCTCAGATAATACGATTGAAATCGATTTGAACAATCTTGGACGACCAAATTTGAGCAACGACTTAAACTTCACGCCCATTGCTCTCGCTTTGGAAACCACCGCAGTCAATGCTCTTAAATCTTCTCAAAATTCTTCTACTTCAACCACCTTGAGTTGGACCACAATCAGCGAACTCAACACCTTGGGCTTCAGGCTTATGCGTTCCACATCATCTGATGGGCCTTGGGAGCCAATTGGAGAGGTTGTACAGGCTACCGGTTCGGCTTCAAGCGGAAAAACATATTCAATTCAAGATACAACTGTCAGCCCCAATACTACTTACTATTACCAACTCCAGGTTCTTAATTCTGATGGATCTCTTCAACACGCATTAGCTCCCCTTCGGGTTGATGTTGACCTGATTGCAACAAACACACCCCGACCGACTTCAACCAGAAGACCCACCTCAACCCGACGTCCAACCAGCACGAAAATTCCGACCCGAACCCCAACCGCTTTCCGAACAGCAACCAACGCTTACCGGACGGCAACACAAGAATTTTTCCCCGGGATTCCTACATCAACATTAATTCCGGATGAACTGCTCGGAACTGAAACCCAAACGCCACTGAATGGTGATTTTTTGACGCCGGTAAATCCGGGGGGCATTGCCGGTCCGGAAATCGTTACACCAACGAATAAAGGCAATCTGCTTGATAAAATCGACGATCTCCCAAAAGAACAAAACCATTCAGTTTGGCTCTTTTCGATTGGTGTCGGAATCGTCCTTATAATCGCAACATTTTACTTATATATTCGCAAAAAATAAACGGGATTTTGACAAGTTCTTTCAAATATGCTATCCTATGCCCATCCAGATTGAGGTGACAGGGTATGCAGAAAGAACGAGTTTCAGATAACGTTTATTGGTTTCAAAGTGAAGTTTACGCACAAGTAACAGCAGGTGTTATCGTCGGACCGCAATGGGCCGTCCTGATTGACACACTGATGCCGGAGGAAACACCGGAAATAAAAAGTTTTATCGAAGACGAACTGCTCGTTCCTGTTCGCTATGTTGTCAACACCCATCATCACGCCGATCATGCCTGGGGCAATTGCATCTTCCCGAACGCAACTGTTATCGGCCATGAACTTTGTCGCGAATTAATGCTTAGTCGCAGTCAGTCTGCTCTCTATGAAGCCGGCAAAGACGACCCGCTCTTTAGAAGTCTTTGTATCCAGGAACCTCAAATCACTGTTTCAGAAGGCTCTCTCTTTCTTCGGATTGGCAAAAAACACCTCAAAATCTTCTCCACTCCCGGACATTCTGATGATTGCATTTCAGTTCTTCTTGAAGATGAACGAATTCTCTTTAGTGGAGACGCTTTTATGCCGGTTCCCTATTTTGTTGGCGGTGATATCGACGTAATGACCAAGACAATCAGTGACCTCGGACAAATGGGGCTCGAAAACATCATTCAAGGTCATGGTGATGTTGTCCTGCGCGGTGAAATTGAAGATGTAACAAGCAGCAATCTTGACTATCTAAAATCTGTTCGCAAAATCGTTAAAACCGCACTTCGCCGCAGAAACCCAATTGACTTTCTCCGTTCGCAAGATATTGAAGACAGTGGGAAATCTCGAATCAGCATGGGTGGAATTGCCCAGGACTTGCATATTCGCAACCTCCAGTGGCTCTATTTGACAGAATTGAAGAAATTGAAAGAAAACAGCGGCTCAGAAAATTGAGCTTGTTATAACCAAAATTAGAGTAACAATCGACATGATAATGGCTTCAGGATACTGATGCCATTTTTTTTGTTTCTGATAAAGACTCAAGAAGCTTGTCAAACTGTAAAGCAGACCAGTTAGCAAAATCCCATATTGAATTGGCGGAATAAAGATATAGTGCAAAACAACCGCAAATTGCGTAAGTAACCACGATGCGATAACTGCGGTCAAAAATTTCTCGTTTTCACCTGTCCTCAGGCTTAACAAACGAAAACTAACGAAAAATGAGGAAAGTAAGAAAAAAATAAATTGGGCGACAATCCGAATTCCACTGTTTTTCAAGGCAATAGACAGCAATAAAAACAGGCCGAAAGAAAAACTTATGACAAGAATTGAATATCCGGTTTGGCCGGTGCCAGCCTCATCAATTAAGACATATTCTGCCCTCAACAAAATACTTACAATCATGAAGCCAAAAATGTAAACCATCCACCAGCTCACGCTTCGAGCTGACTGAATGAGCACTACCGATAAAATCATTGTAGCAATAAATGGCAACATCAAATGAGGGAATACCTTGCCCAGGCTCAATTTCTCTCCCTGCCAAATTGGGTGGGAAAAATAAACCCAAACACAAGCTGAGGCTGTAACCAAAGCCAAAAAAAAGGGAATAAGACTTTGAAAAGAAAGCTCGAATTGTATCCCTAAGAGGTCAAAGCTGTTCAAGACCGGATTTGCCGGAAGCAAGAAAAGCAAGGCGAAACTTAAAGCAAGAAAAGCCAGCAAAATGCTGAATCGATTGATATAAAGGCTGCTGTTTCCTACTCTTTCCATCTTCTTATTTTATCATGCAGAAAACTTCAAAAACAGACGCAAATTGACAGTTTAAATATGTTATCGATTTTATAACGAAAAAAATCGCCTTTTTTCTTGGAAAGGGTCATTTTATAAGGTTTTCAAAATGTGCAATTAATTCGATTAAATGGTATAATTTACAGGTTATGAGATTTATAATGCCCTCACGCGAACAGCCCAAAGTGTTCAAAGCAATCAAAGCAGGATTTGACAGCCTTTCGAGTCATGTCTGGCTTTTGCTGTTTCCGATTGCTCTTGATTTGTTCTTTCTCTTCGGAAAACGTTTGCTTATTTCCAATCAAATCAATTCCTTTCTCTCAAGTTTCATCCCCCCTGAAGGGATGACCGCCGACCTTTTGGCAACCTGGGAAGACTTGAAGCTGCTTCTGTCTGAAACACTTAATAATTTCAGCCTGACCACTTTCTTACGCTCATACCCAATTGGTATTCCTAGTCTGCTCTCCAATCGCAACCTTAGTGTCAGCCCTCTCGGTGAATACAGCACCATTGAAGTTAACCCAAGTGGAACCTTGCTGGCTGTCCTCGGCATTTCAGCAATTGGCTTTTTGCTCGGCGTTATTTATTTATATGCCATTCGGAAATCAACCAATATAAATCCAACCAAAGATAGCTGGCAAAGCTTTTCCAAACAATTAATCTCTTTGATTATGATTCCGCTATCGCTGATTGTAATCGCTCTGGTAATTTTCGTTCCTGCCTTGCTCATCATCTCGGTTTTGACGGCACTTATTCCTTTGCTTGGCTCGATTGGATCCTTCTTGTTTTACTTCATGGTTCTATCGGCAGGCATACCGCTAATTTTCACCGCACACGAAATCTTGCTTTATGGAACCAGCTTTAAAGACGCACTCAAAGAGAGTATCAAAGTTGTCAGGCCCACTAACATGAAGAGCTCGTCTTTTCTCTTTTTAGTCCTTTTTGTTTCATACATTACTAACTTCTTGTGGCAAATCCCGGAAGATGGTTCATACATGCTCTTAGTCTCTATTTTAGGGCATGCTGTCGTTTCAACTATCCTCTGGATAGCAAGTTTTCATTTTTACGAGGACGCCCGAAACTGCGTCCATCGATCAATAGAAGAAGAAACGCTTGATTCTGAACAATTAAGCGTATAACGGAGATTTCAAATTGAGCAACGATCAAGCTAACAATTACGGAGCAAGTTCTATCCAGATTCTCGAAGGGCTCGAAGCAGTCCGCCGAAGACCTGGTATGTATGTCGGTGGCACCGACCAAAAAGCGCTCCATCATCTCATTTATGAGGTTGTAGACAATTCTATTGATGAAGCCCTCGCCGGCAGCGCAACAGAAATTCAGGTCACCCTGCATCAGGACGACAGCGTTACAGTCAAAGATAACGGCCGCGGTATCCCGGTTGATATTCACCCGGAAAAAGGCATCTCTGCCCTTCAAATCGTCATGACCGTCTTACATGCCGGTGGTAAATTTGGCGGAGGCGGCTATAAAGTTTCCGGCGGTTTGCACGGCGTCGGTGTTTCGGCTGTCAACGCGCTCTCTGAATGGTGTGAAGTTACCGTCAGACGTGATAACAAAATCTACTTCCAACGTTACGAAAAAGGACATCCGCTGAGCGATGTCACCGCAGTTGGCAGCTACAAAGGCGAAGAAACTGGTACCTCAACCACCTTCCGTTTTGATCACACAATCTTTTTGGATGATGTAAGCTTCCGTTTCGACACTTTAGCGCAACGATTTCGTGAAATGGCTTTCGTCACCCGTGGCGTCAGCATTAAATTGCTCGACGAACGAAGCGGTCGTGAGATGACCTTCCACTTCGAAGGTGGAATTGCATCCTTTGCCCGCTACGTCAACCGCAATCGCCAGGTCTTACATCCCATGATTTATGGTGAAAAAGAGATAAACGGCATTAGCATCGAATTTGCGGTCCAATATACCGACACCTATTCCGAATCAATTTACAGTTTTGCCAACACTATCAACACCGGCGATGGTGGCACCCACCTTACTGGTCTACGCGCGGCAATAACCCGCAGCATCAACGATTATGGACGCAAATCCGGTAACTTAAAAGACACTGATTCAAACTTCAGCGGCGAAGACACTCGCGAAGGCCTCACTGCAATCATCAGCATCAAACATCCTGACCCACAGTTTGAAAGCCAAACTAAAGTCAAATTGATGAATGCGGACGTTCAGACCTATGTCCAGCAAGTTGTCGGTGAAACAATTTCCGCTTTTCTCGATGAAAACCCGGGAGCCGGAAAGGCAATCATCCAAAAATGTCTCACTTCCGCCCGTGCTCGCGATGCCGCTAAGAAAGCCCGGGACCTCGTTATTCGTAAATCTGCTCTCGAGTCTATGACTCTTCCGGGTAAACTGGCTGATTGTTCCGAACGCGATCCAAACAAAACCGAAGTCTTCATTGTTGAAGGTGAATCGGCAGGCGGCTCCGCAAAACAAGGCCGTGATCGCCATTTCCAGGCTATCTTGCCTCTACGCGGTAAGATTCTCAACACCGAACGTGCCCGTCTCGATAAAATTCTTGGCAATAAAGAAGTTCGCGCCATGGTTTCTGCACTTGGTGTTGGTATTGGCGATTCCTTCGATCTCAAGGGTCTGCGTTATGGCAAAGTTGTCATCATGACCGATGCCGACGTCGATGGTGCACACATCCGTACGCTTTTGCTGACCTTCTTCTTCCGCTATATGCAACCCCTGATCGAAGAAGGACACCTTTTCATTGCTCAACCACCCCTCTATCGCCTGAGTGCCAGAGGGCAAATTCAATATGCCTATAGTGATGATGAAATGGAACAATTAGCCACAAAAATGGGTGGCAAGACTAAGGTTTCCATCT
>JAGOIM010000082.1 GCA_017995665.1 Anaerolineaceae bacterium
GGCTCCCTCTTTGTGCAATTCCTGAATTTCAGATTCAAGGAATTCTGCCAAAAGATTCATCAAACCGCTCACCTCATCTTTTGGACGTGCCCAGTTTTCTGTAGAGAATGCGTAAAAAGTGAGGTGTTTAATCCCCAGATTAGCAGCGGCACGGATGATAGTCCGCAAATTTTGTGTTCCGGCACGATGGCCGGCAAGGCGCGGCAAACCACGTTCTTTTGCCCAGCGACCGTTGCCATCCATAATGATGGCAACGTGGGCAGGAATTGAATGCGCGATTTCTTCGCTCATCATTAAAATTCCATAATTTCTTCTTCTTTGCTCTTGCCAATCACAGCAATTTGGTCAATCATGTTGTTGGTCAGCTCTTGCAAATCTTCTTCACCTTTGCGCATCTCGTCTTCGGAAATCATTTTTTCTTTTTCGTAATCGCGCAATTCTTTTAACGAATCGCGGCGAACATTGCGAATGGAAACACGCGCTTCTTCGAGGTGATTGTTGACAATTTTCACCAAATCGCGGCGACGTTCTTCGTTCAGTGGGGGTAAATTCAGGCGGATAACTTTGCCGTCATTGTTCGGTGTGAGTCCCAATCCGGAAGCCTGAATAGCTTTTTCGATTGCTTTCAAAGTAGCGCTATCGAAAGGCCGAATCATCAGTTGGCGCGATTCCGGCACGCTAATTGTGGCAACTTGAATCAGGCTCATTTCAGCGCCATAGGCAAGCACCGGCAAACTCTCAACCAGGGCAGGGGTAGCGCGTCCGGTGCGGATTCCTATCAGGTCTGAGCCGAGCACGTCGAGGGCGCTCTGCATTCTCCCTTTGGCATCTCTCATCAAATCATTAATCATCTTAACCTCCTTGGTTTTCGAAGTGTACAGCTTTCTATTTTATCACTGACGGAGGGATGTCGGGGAAGTGGATAAGGAATTCGCTTTTTTAGTTCAAACTGAGAAACTCGATTTGAGTGAATATTAATTTTTCTGTTTAATTATTTTTGATGAATCCCCCGAAAGTCGTCTCTCATCCAGCCCTTTAGCCTGCTAATAATTCTAAAAAATCTCCATCGGCTTTGCTCTGATTTGATCTTTATTAATGCTTTGAATAAAGGATTTACAAGATTCTATTATTAACTGTCAGCTAGACATCTGGCAATAGTAGCAGCCAAAATTTTTGAATCTATTATTTTAATCATCAAGTAAAGCGGTTTCCCAGTTGATTTAACAACTTTTACAGCATCACTAAATATTTCCAAATCCAGAACCTGAGAGTAACGTATAGCAATATTTTTTCGTTCTCCAACAAACTGTAGTTTTTTATTTGTCACATAAAGGACTCCGGAATCAACAACAACAAGCTGGTCACTTGTTATTTTGTTATAAGCAATGCTGCCAGCCTTATAATAAAGCCTTTTCGCTATTTTTACCCTAAAGGCCGGGCCCGAATAATTAACACGTTCAGTTACGGTCTTAATTTCAGAGTAATCAATCGGGGTTTTAAGATAACAGCACTCCCCTTTAGGCAGATGAATATCGACCTCAATTGGTGCCAGAGGGGTATTCTCAATTTTCCAAAGGGCTTCCCCCGTTTGGAAAATATCTTTCGTCCGTGATTCGAGTGTAACAGTAACGTGTAAATCTTCTTGAAGTTTGTCAAGCATTTCGATATCATGTGGAGATATCTGGCTTTGAGAAACAACTTTTTGGAATTCATCAGTTACTATCTTTATTCGCTTTTTTTCAAATATTTCTTGTGCTATTGTTTTATCCATACAAAGAATTTGTTCAAGCTCATCAACAACTTTCGTTACTTCGGCGTTGGAGTTTCTTTCACGGTTTAAAATCAAGTCTATTTGTTCGGCATATATTTTTTGATTTTTAGAATTGATCAGGTTTTTTATATCTTCGTCAGGAATGCTCAATAATTTTCCTAATCTAATGGTTTCTTTTGCCTCCTTATATTTTGAAAATGGTTTTCCTAAATACTCATCGATAAATTGTAAGATTAACTCTTGGAGTTCATTTGAATATTTTTGATAAATGTCAGATATATTATACTTTTCTGTTATAGTAGTTATGTCAGCTTGCTGTATTTGTTCGAGCTCCTTTTCAGATAAAAGATTATTTATTTCTATAACTGCATTTTTTTGAGAATTGAAAAAAATCTTTTTAAATCCGGAAGGCTCGATAATAGATTGTTTTACAAATGGTTTCATTATTCCTCTAATTCATTAATTACACCGTGCTTTATCAGAATCGGCAAAAAACCTCTTGCAGAAACAGGATCTGCTTCCATTAGTTTCCTATATACAATACCAGCCTGTTTGCAATACCATGGTGGAGGGCGATCAGTACAATCTTCCAATACTTGAATTATCCCAATCAAATTTTCTATAGCTTCAATATATTTACCTTCCCTTTTCTGTTGTTTCACTATTTCAACATAATCTAAAAAATAACGTCCTTTATAATAACCCGGTAATTGATTGTGATCATCAACAGCTGCTTGGTAAGTCTGAGTTAATATGTCAGGAGAGCCGTATAACAGAGGGAGTTTCCGAAGATGTTGATCCCATAAGCCTCTTGCTAATTCAAATGTTGCAGTGGAGGAATCGTAGTTTTTCCCAATTTGGTTTTCAATAATCTTATTCAGTTTCTTTTCTATAATTTCTGCATTATTATAAGGATTAAATGGGTTTGGCCATGCATATATACTTTGATAATTAAGGTAAGCATGAGCAGCAGCAGAAATGTTTTTACTTTTCAGATATGAAAACGATAAATCAAATGCATCCTTGAGAATAATAGGTTCTCTCTCTAAGTAATCAGAACAAATGACTTTGCCTTCTTCGGTACATATGTAGATATCTTGATATTGAAAAAATTCAGACAATTTCCCAATTGGAATATGATTCACAACAAGTTGAACAAGATCGGCTTTATTCCCGCGAGGTTTAATATTATTTTTGATCAATAGTTCTTTGATTTTCAAAACAGTAAAATTAAAACTCACTTTTTCTCGTTCATTCGCTTCTTTTAGCAAACCGTTTGAAATGAAAAAATTAATCGCGTCTTGGGGGCTCCTTCCAAGAAAACTGAACCATGCAGCTCCCCAACCACCTACTGAAGCCAATGATATCGAACGAGGTTTGCTAAAGTATCCAAGCAGTCTCAAGTGCGTGTTAGAAAGTCGAGTTGTGTTAACTTCCATTTTTGCTATCCTTTATAATTATTATACTAAAGATAATATTAATAATTGCGAAATGTATGATTGCTTTCTTAATAAAACAACGCCTCCGGAGAGGCGTTGTTGTCTAAATTGAGTCTAAATTCCTAACGGAAAATCATCGGCAGGAAGTTGAAATATTGCGTTCGGCTGACGGTGATTGTTACCGTCGCGATGTTGGAGTCGAGGCTTCCGTCATTGGCTTTGAAGGTAAATTTGTCAACACCACCAAAAGTAGCGCTTGGGGTATATTTCAAGATATTACCCTCAAGCTCAAAAGTGCCGTGCAATGGTTCTTCAACGATGATGAATTCCAAAATATCACCGTCAATATCCAAAGCTTCGAGCTCGATTTCAATCGTTTCACCGGCAACAGCAATCACGTTCTGGTCATAAGCGACCGGCGCGTCGTTGACAGGTTTGACGTTAATCGTTACCTTGGCAATGTTGCTATCAAGCGTGCCATCATTTGCCTTGAAAGTGAAGCTGTCAGGGCCGTTATAGTTTTCATCAGGGGTATAAGTAAGCTTATTACCGCTGAGAAGGCTCAAACTGCCGTGTAATGGTTCGTCAACGATTGCGTAGGTCAAGGTGTCGCCATCGCCATCGGTCGCGACCAATGTGATTTCTTTGGCAAGGTCTTCATCGGTTTCAACCGTCTGAGCTTGAGCAACGGGAGCTACATTTGTAGAATTCACCATGATAACAACCGTGGCGGTGTTACTGTTGAGGCTGCCGTCATTAGCCCGGAAGGTAAAGCTGTCCATACCGCTGAAGTTTGCGTTCGGGGTGTAGGTTACTTTATTACCGTCAACAACGCTCAAGCTGCCATGAGAAACATTCTGACGGATTGAATAGGTTAAGCTGTCACCATCAATGTCACTGGCAACGAGAGTTATCTCGAGGCTGGTGTTTTTATCGGTACTTACGTTCTGGTCTTCTGCAACCGGTGCGTCGTTGACCGGCAAAACCGTAATCGAGACGGTTGCAATATTGCTGTCAGCTTTCGTGTCATTTGCCTTGAAAGTAAAGCTGTCACCGCCGAAGTAGTTAGCGTTCGGGGTATAAGTAAATTTATTTCCGGAAACAAGGCTCAAGCTGCCATGAGTGGGTTGAGCGACAATGCTATAAGTCAGCGTGTCGCCATCACCATCGCTGGCAATTAAAGTGATTTCTTTGCTTGTGTCCTCGTTCAGGCTAACATCCTGAGGCAGGGCAACCGGCAGGTCTTCAACGGAAGTGATGCTAATGCTAACTGTGGCGGTGTTGCTGTCGAGATCGCCGTCATTGGCTTTGAAAGTGAAGCTGTCTGTGCCGAAGTAGTTAGCGTCCGGGGTATAAGTAACTTCATTTCCGGAAACAAGGCTCAAATCACCGTGGATGGGCTCATCAACAATGATATAGCTCAGCGGGTCGCCATCGCCATCGCTTGCTACCAATGTAATTTCTATGGGAGTGTCTTCAGCGGTTGTAATATCTTGGTCTTGGGCAACCGGAGCGGCGTTTTCGGGAATGGTCATCAAGCTTACAATCACCGGGTCGTGGTCGGAAGAGCGATAAGCATCCGGCGCATACAGCAGTGCTGCCTGAGCAGCGGGTTTGAAGCTTGTGTCGTAGTCGATAATATCAGCTTCATCAGCATTGATGTGCCAGAACTTGGCATCCAAAACGAGTGCATTCATTGCCGGGCTTGCCAGGGCATGGTCTAAATAGCCGACCATTCCGTCAAAGACATAGCCATAAGGATCATCATCCTCGCCTTGATGTACCAGAAGGGTATTCACGAAATCATCGTCAGTACCTTCGGTATCATCAGCACCGGCTTTGATTGCATCGATTGGTGTTTCCTTCTCATAAGCATTCAGGTCGCCGATGATCAGGAATTTGTCAATTCCATTCCATTTCGCAGGAACCAGCCAGTCAGCCAAGGCTTGCGCAGCCTCGGTGCGGGCAATGTTGCAGTTCCCGGCACCATCACCCAAATCGGGATCGCCATCACAGGCAGAGCCCTTCGATTTCAGATGGTTGACCGAAACAACAAATTCAACATCGCTGGCATTGTCTTCGAAAGCCTGTGCCAGAGAAGGACGGTTTTTGCTGGTGTCAAAACGAGAATCAATCGCTTCAGTCAAGGTCACATAATCACCAACCGGTGTAACCGAAGCAGGTTTGTAGATAATTGCTTGCTTGATGGCATCGGTGCCAATCGAACCGGTCTGGATGTAAGCGTAGGTCCCGGCGCCCTTAAGTTCGTTCAAACCGGCAACCAAGTCCGCAACAGGATTCTGACCACCCGGGCGGTCGTTTTCAATTTCCATCAAACCGAAGATGTCGGCGTCAATGGTGTTCATTGCGGCTAAAATCTTAGCGCGTTGACGGGTAAATTCGTTTGCGTTATCAGCTCCGCGGCATTCCATGTTTCCACTGGGACCACAACGATTGCCGCTGCCATCCAAGGTAACAAAGTAGTTCAAAACGTTGAAGCTGGCAATCGTCAAATCGCCTTCTTGAATTTCGGGTGCCGCAGTGCGGGGGTTGGTATCTTCATATTCACCAATGAAAACCGGTTGCAAGCGGTAAGTGTTTGAATAATAATCCATCACACCGACCAAATTTGTAACGGTGCCGCCACCACGGAAGAGATTATCCAAGGTAAATTCAGCCCCATTGGGGTGGTAGGCCGGATGTTGGTTTTGCTGTGAACGACCGTCATCCAGAGTAATTTTGCTCAGGTTGAAGCGTTCGATTTCATCATAATATTCATCGGAGCCCGGTTCATATTTTGCCGTACCGGTAACAAAGCGTTCCGTCGTCAAAACAATTTCACCGTAGCGGTCAAAATTGAAATATTCGGAAACGATCAAAGGTTGTTCAAACTTGACCAGCATGCCTTCGTATTTCTCGAAATCAGTTTGGGCAGTTACAGGCAATGTTATGACAGTCGGCTCGATTGTGTTGCCACTTGAGCAGAGCTGCCAGGCACTGTTGGTTATTTGGGTTTGTTCGTAATATTCACTTACCGAACCCGTTACCCGAAGCTTATCTCCCAAATTCACATCTGCATCGGCAATGCCCGGGGCATAGATAAAAATGCCATCAGAGGTAGCAGGATTGCCATCGCCAACGACTTCTTGAATGAAGAAACCGTTGCGTCCGCCGACCTGATAGTCACCAACCACAACACCTTCAACGGTATGCGTTTGTCCGGCCATTGTAGTGGCCATGCCGGTGCCCTGGATATCATAAATTCCGGTAGTCGGTCCGCCACAACCTTCGGCTGTTGCGAAAGTGAATGTGTAATTGGAAGCCATTGGGTCGGGCGTTCCGTCCTGATCGAGCACCTTGTCGGCATCGACGGTAACCGTACAAGTTTCGTTAGCGCTGAAATCGATCGCGGGGTCAAGCGTGAAGATTGGGTTGGCATCGGTAACTGTGGCTGTGTGGACTCCCGAAACAGTACAGCTGATGCTATACCAGTCTTCGCTCAGGCTGACCGGCTCGCTAAAGGTAATTTTGATGTCGGAAGTCAAACCAACGTTGGTGGCACCATTTGCCGGAACGGTGGTGGAAATGGTTGGTGGAACGTCAACTGGCGCACCACAGGTCATGGT
>JAGOIM010000083.1 GCA_017995665.1 Anaerolineaceae bacterium
ATCATATCATTATGAGTTTCGTCAACAGAACAACCGCAAATGGAGTCGTGCGGTTGGTTGGAAATCAGCAGTTTCCAGGCTTGATGAATCAGCTGATCGGGGTCGTTAATCCGGGCTGTAATTTCGTGCTTATTGACCGGACCAAAGGCATCATCGCCACGCTTGATTAGCTCAGCCCAGGTACAAAATGGCTCAACCCAGCGTTCCATTAAAGTCTCACTGTTGTGATTGCGTTGTTTAATCCACATGCGTGCCGAAAAGACGCCCGGCAGGAGGTGTGCTTTTTCAGGGTCGCGCAATTCGCCTTTGAGAAGAGGCAATCTTATGCCTTTTTCTTCAAGCTCTTTACCGACAGCGGCAAAATATGCCGGCAGGGTTGAATGAATCGCCAGGCGTTTTTCCTGATGCTGGTTATAAAAAGCGAGTGTTTCGGGCAACTCGGGTCGCGGCTCCAAATGGTCGCTGCCTCGCATCATTAAATAGTGACTGGTCAGATTGAAGGGCTCCAGATAATCGGTTTCTCGGTCAAGCCTGATTTGGCTTTCTTCGGGAGTTTTCAGAGGCCAATCGGCAATGTTGCCATAGCCTTCGTAAAGATGAGCCAACAATACACGACTTCCGTCCGGTGCTTCCCAATTGAAAAGGGTGGGCGTGCCTTTGGGAACACCGCGCCAAAGACTGGCGGTATCCATATGGAAGCCGTTGAAAATTTGAGCCAATTGACCGATATGTCCGAAGGGATCGGGGATGTAACCAATCATCATGCGTTGACCAAAGAGTGTGCAAATTCGCTTCCCAATCAGCAGGTTGCGTACGATTGCTTCGGGCGAAACCAAAAATTCATCGGGCAGGATATACCAGGGACCGATCAGAATGCGTTGATCGCGAACAAATTTTTGCAATTCGGGCAATTTATCCATTCGCATCTGCAGGTAATCTTCAAGGACAATGGTTTGTCCGTCGAGCATGAAATGCTTGTAATCGGGGTCCTGATCGAGAATAATTAGCAAATTGTCGACGAGATGGACAAGTTGTAAACGGAACTGTTGGAAGGTCTTATACCATTCTCGGTCCCAATGAGTGTGTGAAATGATATGAAGTGTTTGCATAGCTTCTCCTTGAATACACTAATTATGCCATAAATGAAGGAACCGGGAGCGCTAATTGTCAGCTGTGTAGTTGACTCATCAACCAATTGCTGGCTTTTTTGCCTCTACTCACGTAAAATTGACCTCGTTTTGTGGGTATAATCCCCAGAGTGAATGAAACTTTAGCAATTTTTTTGCCCGCAATTCAGGAGAAGATATGAATAAAAAAATCATTCGGGAATATCCCAACAGTTTCGACCTCCCCTATCGCATTAAACGATTGGGCGATATCGCTCACAACCTATGGTGGGTGGGCAACGCAGAAGCTGTAAAATTATTTGAAAACATCGATCCGCTCAAGTGGCGAACATCGAACCACAACCCCATCACATTTTTGCGCTCTGTTGAGCCAAGTAAATTTGAAGATTTAATTAAGGACAATTATTTCCTTTCGCGCTATGACTGCATCGTCAAAGATTTTGACGACTACATGAAACGCCAGGATACTTGGTTTAACTCAACCTACCCCGAAAACAAAGACGACAAAATCGCTTATCTTTCATTTGAATATGGTCTGCATGAATCACTAATGGTCTATGCCGGTGGTTTGGGCATCCTTTCGGGCGACCACCTGAAAGAAGCCAGCGACCTCGGTTTGCCCTTGGTGGCGGTTGGTTTTATCTACACTTACGGTTACTTTTCTCAACGAATCACCGAAGACGGTTGGCAAGAAGCCAGAAACATGGAAATCAAATTCGATGACATGCCGATTGTCAAACTGTACGATGAAAATCACGAACCACTCAAAATTTCCATTGAACTTCCCGGTAGAACCGTTTGGGCACGCCTCTACGAACTTCAGGTTGGGCGCGTTCCTTTGATTTTGCTCCACACCAATATCCCCGAGAACAGTCCTCAGGACCGCCAGCTGACCGACAAGCTTTACATTAGCGACCCCGAACTGCGCATTTCACAAGAAATGCTGCTCGGCATTGGCGGTTTGCGTGCTTTGCAAACTCTCGGCTACGATCCACAGATTTTCCACATGAACGAAGGTCATTCTGCCTTTTTAACCCTCGAACGCATGTCTCAATTGATGAACAAAGAAGGCAAAACGCTGGAAGAAGCGAAAGAAATTGTTCGCAAGTCGAGCATTTTCACAACCCACACCCCTGTTCCGGCTGGAAATGACGAATTCCCCACCTGGTTGGTGGACAAATATTTTGCTCACTATTGGGGCAATCTCGGTTTGAACCGCGACGAATTTATGGATTTGGCCAAAATCAAAAACGAATGGTCGAATGAAGTTTTCAGCATGCCGGTTTTGGCTTTGCGCCTTTCGCAATATGCCAACGGCGTCAGTAAACTGCATGGTGAAGTCTCCCGCCAGATGTGGCAATTCCTTTGGCCCGAAAAAAGCGTGGACGAAGTGCCGATTGGCTATGTCACCAATGGTGTTCACACCGGAACCTGGCTTGCTCGTCGCATGGCTGTCCTTTATGAAAATTATCTTGGCATCGACTGGAAAGAGCGTCTGGACGACCCCGAAATGTGGGAACGCATTGACGCCATCCCCGACGCAGAACTTTGGCGGGTGCGCATTCATCTGAAGCGCAAGCTGGTTAGTTATATGGTCGCCCGTGCCCGTGATGAATGGCAAAAGGATGGTGTTCACCCCGTCCAAACGGTTGCCAGTGGTGTTTTGCTCAATCCTCTGGCTCTGACAATTGGTTTTGCCCGCCGCTTTGCAACTTATAAACGCGCAAACCTGGTTTTCCGCGATTATGAACGTCTGATGAGAATCGTGACGAACGCCGAACATCCAGTCCAAATCATCTTCGCCGGGAAAGCCCATCCTGCCGACGAACCCGGTAAATTGCTGATTCAGGAAGTCTATCGCAATGTCAAGAATTCTCGCAACGGCGGACGCCTGGTCTTTTTGGATGATTACGATATGGACATGGCGCGACATCTGGTTCAGGGTGTCGATATTTGGCTCAACACTCCCCGCCGTCCTCGTGAAGCCTCCGGCACAAGCGGCATGAAAGCAGCAATGAACGGTGTTTTGAACTTCTCGGTGCTTGATGGCTGGTGGGCAGAAGGTTACAACGGCAAAAACGGTTGGGCTATCGGCGATAACCGCGAGTATGACAACCTCGATTTGCAGGATGAAGCGGATGCTTTGAGCTTGTATGACACAATTGAAAACGAAATTGTGCCGCTCTACTACACCAAACGTTCGGCTGACGGCTTGCCCGGAGACTGGATTGAGCGAATTAAAGAAACCATTCGCAGCAATTCCCCGGCATTTTCAATGACTCGCATGATTAAGGAATATACGACCAAATATTACCTTCCGGCGATTAAAACGTCGAAGGAAGATTAAGTTTTCAAGAGCCTCTTCCTTTCTTTTGGAAGTGGAAGAGAGAGCACTATAATATAGAACGCCTGTGAATGATTTGCAGGCGTTTTTTTGAAGGAGATAATTATGTTTAACTTTGCAGAAATATTTACTTGGCAGGCAATTGGTACCGCCTTGTTGATTTTTGTCGTCAGGATGGTTTCGATCACCTTTGACACATTACGTTTTATGTTGACCATGCGTGGAAAGAAAGTTCTCGCCTGGGTTTTTGGCTTTTTTGATTCGGTGCTTTTTGTGCTGACCGTTGGGGCGGTTTTGAATGATTTATCCAACCCGCTCTATGTCATCGCCTATGCCGCCGGCTTTTCGACCGGAACGGTAGTAGGCATGGCGATTGAGCAAAAACTGGCAATGGGCTTCAGCAATATGAGCATTGTCAGCAAAACCTTGGGCGATTCGGTAACGAAAGCACTTCGCGACCAGGATTTTGCCGTAACCTCCATTCCCGCAGTTGGCAAAGACGGACCCGTCCAGATGAGCAGTTTGACCGTCCGCCGCAAAGATATTGCGAAAATTGAGAAAATTGTCCTCGAAACCGATCCTGAAGCCTTTATTACTATCGAAGATGTAAAACCTCTGCGTTCCGGTTATTGGGGAAGGAACCATGGTAAAAGCTAAATCGGGCAAAAAAGCCATCATTTTTGATTTTGACGGTTTGATTCTCGACACCGAAAGCGCAGAGCTCGTCATTTGGACGAAGCTCTACGCTGAACATGGGCTGGTTTTTGATGAGCAATCTTATAATTTGGTGATTGGATCGGATGGCACGCATGGTTTTGACCCCGCCAAAGCTATGGCAGAGCGACCAGGCGAAACCCGCAGCCCTGACGAAATCCGCAGCGATATGCGGGCAATCTCTTATGAGTATGCCCAAAGCCTCCAACCGCTGCCGGGAGTTTTGGAACTGATTGGACGTGCCCGAAAAGAAGGCTTTTTGATTGCCATTGGCTCAAGTTCGGTCGATAAATGGATCCATACCCATCTAAGCCGTTTGGGCTTGCTGGAAACATTTGATACGATTGTAACCTCAGACGAAGTGAAAAGTGCCAAACCCAGCCCGGACATCTTTTTGAAAGTTTTGGAAAAATTAGATATTCCAGCCGAAAATGCGATTGTCTTGGAAGACTCGCATAATGGAATTTTGGCCGCCCATCGGGCAGGGATCAAGGCAATCGCCGTCCCAAATCCGGTTACACAATTTCAAGATTTCAGCCTGGCAAGCGAGGTTCTCGAATCCTTAGTCAATTTTGAGCCGCAGAAATATTTCAACTAACAGGAATAGATAGCATCAAGAAGAAGGATAGCGCCAAAAGGAAATCGCTTTTTTGTTTCCAATGTACGGACGGGGCTTGACTCCGTCCGAGAGCGCTCATTCGATTAATTACGCAAGCGGACAAACACCACTCGCTTCGCATCGGGTGCTATAGAAGCTTGTCCGTACAAGGCTTCCCGTTTCCTGTTTCCTTTTTCCTTTTTCCTGATTTCCGGCTCCCCGATCCCGGCTTTCCGCTCCTTGGCTCTTGGGACTTGGCTCTTGGCTCTATTTCCCGCTCCCCGATTCTATTATCATTCTTATAATTTTCTGCTTTAATAAAACAGAAAGAGAAAGAGGTGAAAATGTACGACGCAAAATTTACATCGTCGGAACCAAATAAGTCGGCTTTTAAAGTGCCAAAAAACCTGAAGAAAATCGTTTTACCGATTGTTATAATCCTTGCTCTGGTTATTATTTTGAGCGCGACGCTCTATGAAATCCCAGCCGGTAATATCGGCGTTGTACTGCGCTTTGGAGCGGTAGATCGGGTTGTCTATCCCGGCATCAACGTCAAAATTCCTTTTGTTGAAACAGTCCAGACGATGAATATTCGAACGCAAAAAGATGAAATTCAGGCGACGGCTATGTCTGAAAACTTGCAGCTTGTCACTTCGGTTATTGCGGTTAACTATCATTTGGACGGCAGCAAAGCCAAAGAAGTTTATCAAAATATTGGCGCGAATTACGCCGAAATCATTGTTGCGCCTGCAATTCAAAACACATTCAAAGCGGTTACCGCAAAATTTGATGCCGAAGAGCTGATTACCAAACGCGATGAAGTCCGCCTGGCTGCTGAAAAAGATCTAACCAGTCAATTGGCGCGTTATAACATCATTGTCGAAAACTTTAACATCGTCAATTTTGATTTTTCTGATGAATATCAGAATGCAATTGAAGCGAAACAGGTTGCCCAACAGCAAGTAGAAACTGCCAAGCAGAAGTTAGCTCAGGCAGAAATTGAAGCGCAAACCGAGGTCGCCCGGGCTCAGGGTCAGGCAGATGCACAAAAAGCGCTGAACCAAACCGGTGCTCTTACCCCAGAATATTTGCAATACCTTTTCCTGACCAAATGGTCGGGCGTCTTACCCCAGGTGATGACCAGCAGCACAGACACCGTCTTTGATGTTTCGAAGTTTATGACAACTCAACCTGAGCCCTAAGCCTCGACAGGACGAGGAAAACTTATGCAAAAAATGTGTAATTGTTGAACTTGGTTATAGAATAAGCCTTGTCGCATAGATGCGGCAATGAATAGAAAGATTAGGAGTTATTATGTCAAAATTTGAAAGAGAAGTGGAAATCGACACACCCGTCCAGAATGCCTGGCTTGTGCTGACCGATGCCAATCAATGGCCCAAATGGTTCCCCTATATTCACAGCGTTTCCAACGTTCGCCCACTGGCGGAAGGCGTAGTTATCAATTGGAGCGACGGACAAAAAGAAGGTACCGCAGAAATTACTAAATTCGTTCCCGAAAAAACACTTGAAATCCTGACCGATCTGGATGGCGATGACGACAAACACGTTTTCAATCTGCGTCCGAGTGGTGGTTTCTTCGGCTTAAACAATGATGAAGTCAAGATTGAATACAAACTTGACACCCTCAGTGGTGGTGGCATCATTGGTAAATTTATCAGCAATGGCAATCCGCGCGATATGCTTCGCGTTAAGAATGCCACTAATGCGCTTCGCCGATTAGTCGAAGCACAATTCCCTCATGCATAAATAAAGGAGTTTAATTATGGGTTTATTCGCTACAATTATCGTTGGTTTGCTGGCCGGTATGGCAGCATCTTATCTAATGAAGACTGATCATAAATGGTATATTGATATGTTGATCGGTATCGCCGGAAGTACTCTGGGAGGCTGGATTAC
>JAGOIM010000084.1 GCA_017995665.1 Anaerolineaceae bacterium
CCTTGTAGACGCCGTCGCCATAAGGATTAGTAGCAGTCCAACCCGGATCCTGAGGAGATGAGGCTTTAAAACTGGGGTGTTGCATATTGATACCGGTATCGATAATACCGGCGATAGTGCCTTCGCCCTTGTAGCCGGTACTGTCCACAACGGCAGTACCATCCCAAATCTGTTCAGCGCCGATGAATTCCGGGCTGACATCAGTGTCGAGCTGATAGATTTCGTCAGGATAAACTTCTTGAACATCAGGATGTTCGCGAAGCATTTGTGCTTCTTTGAAATTCATTTTTGCGGAGAAGCCGTTCAAAACAGCATCATAGCGATAGAGAACTTCAAGGTCGCGACCGAGTAAAGACTCAGCCTGGCTGATGAAGGAATCCAATCCGTCATTGATTTTCTGCAAATATGCAACAGCTTCGGGGGAATCCACATCAAGCTTTCCGTTGCTATTTTGCATGATGGCATTGCCGCCACCATAAACAGCCAGTGAAGGCTCAACTAATTGAACGGTGAAACTCGTTGCAGCTTGAGCACGATCCAGCCAAGATTGTTCGAGTTCATCGAGGACCGGAGCGTCGGTTACGGGAGCTTGCCGCTCGGGAGCAGCTGCAGCTACCGGGCTCACCAACAATGCGGCGAGCAGTAGAACAGATAATAATTTGGTTACAACTTTCTTCATACTAAATCTCCTTTAAAGCATCTAGGAATTGTGAGCGCCACAGGCGCTCGTTTACAAAGGTGGTAAAAGATCCCACTGTGAAGAATTGGCGATATCGTTAAAAATTTGAACGTGTATGCCATATTGTCCAAGATTATATCATAAGAAATTTATTAGCGGTCTGATTTTTATCATTTAGCGATTCTCAATATGAAAAAAATCATGAATAGTTATCATAATAAATCAGCAAGACCCCCTTGCTGAAACGGTGAAATTGCTGTGGATAAAGCCAAGCAACACAGCAATTCTCAATATGAAATATATACACGAGGGTAGATACCGTCTTAATAATTGCTTAATAATAAATATTATATTTCCACTAGAATCTGATGTGGTTTCATCAATATTCTTATTCTTGATAAAGCCAATTCCATAATGAGAATTGCCGCAAGCAACAGGGACACTCTCAAATTTTATTTTTTCTTTTTATCAAGTCCGGTGATGCCGCTGATGAAACCAAGGATGCAAGCCATGAAAATTAGAGGGCGCTCGAAGAGCCACAAAAACAGTGAAAATCCCTTGCGGGCTTGTTTGATAGCTATTGTTTTGGGCTTTGGCACTTCGTTGTTCCAATTGAAGGTAACCAGACGGGGCAGAAAGCCTTGTTCGACACAACCCTCAAGGTTGAAGACATAAACGGCTTTGCAGTGTTGCTTTGCCAGAAGCAAGTCTTTTGTGAACTCATCCCAAGTCAAAGGTTCGGGAGCTTGAAGGGGTTGCAACAGTTTACTTTTTGCGGTGATGCCGATTCCGATTGCCTGGGCATTGCCGGCATAACTCCACATCAGGCGACTTTGGTCTGCTTGAAACAAACTGGAGTAGAGCATCAAAACTTCACGATCAACCGGTACGTCAACCATTCCACCTAAGCCGTGATTAAAACCAGGTCTGTCTTTTTGGTCTTCGAGAATTAAAGGGAAATGGTAGGTTTCGAGAGTATAACCGTCGTCATGAATTTCGACAGCCAATTTTCGATAAGTTAAGCTGGCTTGTTTGAGTAAATTTTTGTGCAAATAGCGTCGCCACGTGTTTTTTAAGGCTCGCAAGCCAACCGAATTAGCATCGGTTAGCTGGTTATATTGTGGTTCGATATCCAGCCCAATCCCAGCCCAAAGCAGCCCATGTTTTGCGGTCCAGGCTTTGAAATCGGCATAACGTTGCAATGCTTTTGCGTGATTTGCGATTGTGAGGTGGAAGCCGTCTTCTTCCGAAAGGAGCAACCAAACCTTGACCGGAATTCCGAGGCGGTTCAACTTTTTGACAATTTCAGCTCGCTCGTTGGAAAAATCGACCAAAGCCATAGCGATTGAGGCATTTATCGTTTTTAGATCGTCGTAAACAAAACGGTTTTCAAAGAGCTTTTTGAGCCCTTTGCCTTCCAATTCAGAGAAAAAAGTCAATCCTTGGTCCATTGTAGTGTTTAACAAATTAAAGGGGAAATAGTTTCACGTTTTGTTTAAGTTTTGGGCGGGTCCAATTGAATAGAACCCGCCCTTGGCATCATAAATACGAACCATCACAAAGAATGATTTGTCGTCTTTCTCCAAACTTTTAGATCAAGAAAGGCAACAAGCTGCTGAAGGCATCAATTGCGTTTTGGAAAATTGTCCATCCGCCACCGAGAACGAGGGCAACCGGCAAAACAACGCAGATGCAGATAACCAGGAAAATTAGCAAAATTATCAACCAAATCGGGAAGCCTTTGTCCTTTTTCGCTTTTTTCTCTTGAGCAGTCACAGGCTCAACATTGATGGTTTTGGTTTCTTCTTTGATTGGCGGCTCAACCGGGGTGGGCTGGATTGGCTCGGTAGGGACTTCAGGAGTGCTTACTTCTTCAACCGGACGCCAGCTTCCTTCAACCACTATTTCGCTGGTTTCGTCAATTGTTTCAACGACTTCCTCAACGTGCTCCCAAGGTTCTTCAGCGGCTTCCGAAACTGCCTCGGCAGCATCTTCAGCAGCCTCTTCTACTTGATCGGCTGCATTCTGAGCGGCATCGTCCACTTTGTCTGCGGATGCCTCAACGCCTTCCCAGACATTTTCGTAAGTATCTTTAATTTGATCAACCGCATCCTCGGCTGCATTTTCGAGATTGTCGGCAATTTCATTGCTTTTGTCTTCAAAGTTTTCGTCCATAATCATCCTCAACTTTTTCGTTTGTGATTCTTAACTAATTTTATACTGTCTTGTAAGGACTTTGCCTTGTTGTAGAGTGGGATTTAGGTAAAATCAAACAAGCTACTAACTGAGCGAGATGACTTGGTTGGAATTATGCCATTTTAGAAAGGTTTAGAGAATGAAGAAATTTATCAACGAATTTAAGGATTTTATTGCCAATGGAAACGCGCTCGATTTAGCAGTCGGTGTGATTATCGGCGGTGCTTTTGGGACGATTGTCAATTCTTTGGTTGCCGATGTTTTGATGCCACCACTGGGAATGTTGTTGGGCAAGGTCGATTTTAGCAATTTGTACATTCAGCTCAACAGCGCAGCCGTAACAATTGCCAAAGGTACGCCCTTGGCTGCCGCTCAGGCGCAAGGTGCGGTTGTGATTGCTTATGGTAGTTTTTTGATGGCAATTATTAATTTCTTAATCATCGCCTTCTTTATTTTCCTGGTGGTTAAAGGCATTAATTCATTACGCAAAATCGGAGAAAAACCGGAAGTCAAAGCAGAGCCAACAACGAAAGTCTGTCCGTTCTGCAAAAGCGAAATTGCTTTGGAAGCCAGCCGCTGCCCCCATTGCACCTCACAATTGGATCAGGCAGTAGAAATTAAATAAGAATCTATAAGCTGATGTTGAGGATGTTTATTCGGGGAGTGAAGTTTCCTGGAAAACATCCTCAATTTGTTTAAATCGATATTTTTAAGCTGAAACGAAGCCATAGTTCTCAACTTTGACATGATAGAATCAACGAATGGAAAATTCTGTCTATTTTGGCGATAATTTTAAATTATTGGCGACCTTGCCTGATGAAAGCGTCAATTTAATTTATATCGACCCACCATTTAACACTGGCAAGGTGCAGGCGCGCAAACGTTTGCGCACGCTTCGGACGGAAGACGGGCAGGGCGATCGGATTGGATTCGGCGGGAAATCTTACCAGACAGAAGTTTTGGGGGCAGGGAATTACGCCGATGATTTTGAGGATTTTCAAGCTTTTATTCGCCCTCGGCTCGAAGAAGCTCATCGTGTTTTGAAAGCCGACGGCAGCCTGTATTTCCATATCGACTACCGCGAAGCGCATTATTGCAAAATCACAATAGATGAAATCTTTGGCAGAGAAAATTTTGTCAACGAAATCATCTGGGCTTACGATTTTGGCGGGCGTGCCAAAGACCGTTGGCCGGCCAAGCATGACACCATTTTTTTCTACGCAAAGGATGCAGAAAACTTCACCTTCAATCTTGAAGATATTGACCGGATTCCCTACATGGCGCCCGGTTTGGTTGGCGCTGAGAAAGCCGCGAAAGGGAAATTGCCTACCGATACCTGGTGGCATACCATTGTCGGGACCAATAGTCGTGAAAAAACCGGCTATCCAACCCAAAAACCGCTTGGAATCTTGGAAAGAATTTTGCGCGCTTCTTCAAATCCGGGTGATTTGGTTTTGGATTTCTTCGCCGGAAGTGGCACGACCGGGCAAGCTTGTTTGAACCTGGACAGAAATTTCATCTTATGCGACAGCAACCCACAGGCGATTGAGGCGATGAAAGAACGATTTGCCCATCACCCTGAAATTGAATGGAAGACGCTATGAATTTAGAAGAATTAGCAGAACTATATCCAATCTTAGGTTTTGATCCGGACTCAATCCCGATAATCAATCCTCCTGTTTCGGACAAATTACCGACCAAGTTGGTTTTGTGCTTTTTTAAGGACGTTGTTGAAAAAGTTGCCTTGGAAACTAATGCTGAAATCATTCACACTTTGCGTTCTGAAAGCGGTTTATTTCCGATTTATCAAATTGAATTCCAGGGCGAAAAACTGGCTTTCATGCAACCGGGAGTTGGTTCTGCGCTGAGTTCGGGTTTGATGGACGAGGCGATCGGTGCCGGAGCGCGAAACATTATTGCTTGTGGCGGTTGCGGCGTTTTGGATAAGACAATCGCGGTTGGCAAGATTTTGCTGCCAAGCGAGGCTTATCGCGAAGAAGGGGCATCTTATCATTACCTGCCCCCATCGGCGACGGTTGAAATTGAACCGGAAATTCAGGGCTTATTGGAGCGGATGCTCGAAGCGCATAAGATAGATTATTTGAAAACAAAGGTTTGGACGACGGATGCTTTTTATCGTGAGACTGCCAATAAAGCCTCTAAATATAAGGCGAAGGGCGTTTTGGCAATTGATATGGAGCTTTCGGCTTTGGCTGCGGTGGCAAAACATCGCGGTATCAATTTTGGACAATATTTATATGCAGGTGACACTGTTGTTCCTGAAGGCTGGGATCATCGTGCTTGGATTGGGATGACAGATGTGCGCGAAATGCTCTTCTGGCTTTCGGTTGAAACCTGTTTGCAGATGGAAAAGGAGTTTTAATGCCAATATTTGACAAGGAAATTTTAGAAAAACTGGGACCCGGAGCACTTTCGAAGTTGAGCCGGGGAACGGAATTAGTGATGCCGCGCTATGACGGATATAACCTGGCGAACATCAGCCCGACGATTGCCAAGTGGCTTGGTGTTAATGGGCAACTGCCTGCGCAAAGCCTGGCAAACGAAATCACGGATCATTTCAAGGAGCAATATCAAAATGTGGTCCTGGTTTTGGTTGATGCTTTGGGGTATAAGCAACTGATCAAACTGATGAATGAGGGCAATGCTCCGCTTTGGAAAGACCATCTGGATGAAGGTAAGCTCTTCCCGCTAACCAGCATTTCGCCAAGTACAACAGCATCTGCCCTGACGACGATTTGGACCGGTTCCACGCCAAATTATCACGGCGTGATTGGCTATGAGATGTGGAACAAACAGCTTAGCTTAATCATGAATAACATCACGCATAACCCGATTACCTATTCGGGAGATGTTGGCGGTTTGGCAAAAGCCGGTTTTGAGCCGACAAAATTTATGAGCGCCACTCAACTGGGACATCGTTTTGCGAACAGTGGCGTGGAGAGCCATTCCTTTATGCCGGGCAATATCTCAAACTCCGGATTGTCAAAAATGCACTTGCCGGGCAGTACGGCACATCCCTATGTTGCCGAGAGCGATATGCTCCTAAACATGCGGGATTTGTTGAATACGACCAGCAAACGACGACGTTTTGTTTATGCCTACTGGAGCGATGTTGACAGCCTGATGCATCAATATGGCACGCACGACCCGCGCGTTACGGAGCAATTCCGCGATTTTAGCAATGCTTTTTTTAGACTCTTTGTGGATGGTTTGGACGTTTCAACCCGGGAAAACACCTTGATTTTGTTGACTGCCGACCATGGTTCTTTGGAAACACCGGTAAACGAAGCATACAACCTGAACAAGCACCCCGAACTGACCAATATGCTGACAATGGCACCGACTTGCGAGGGACGGCTGCCTTTCTTGTACGTAAAGCAGGGGCAAATTGAAGCGGTCAAGTCCTATTTTGAACATGCCTGGCCTAATCAATTTGACTTTTTAAGCCGACAAGAAGTCTTGGATATGCAGCTTTTGGGCAATTGTGAGGATAACCCGGATTTGGAAAACCGGATCGGGGACTTGGTTGCGGTTCCCTTTGATAATACTTACCTTTGGTGGCCCAGCAAAGCCAATACGATGCTTGGACGGCATGGCGGTTTGCATCCGGATGAGATGTTGACTCCGCTGTTTGCTTTGTAAGAATCGGTTTAAAGTTTATAAGGCTGCTGTTTTTTTCAACAGTCTTTACTTCAGAAAAGGTCTTTGTACGGAGGGGTTCTATAGCACCCGATGCGAAGCGAGCGGTGTA
>JAGOIM010000085.1 GCA_017995665.1 Anaerolineaceae bacterium
CTGCCACACCAAATCGAGGCAAGCTTTCAGGTTCGGAGGCGAAATAAATTACCAAATAAATAATTGCCGCCACAACAAAAGACACGCTCATTGATTTAAGCGTTGCTTTCATGTTGCCACCCTTGCGGACATCGTAGGAATCTACCAGCAAGACCGCCCAAAAAAAAGGAAGCAAGTAAAACCAACCGGGGATCCGATTAATCAAGAACTCTGTGGATAAACCCAGCCAGGAATCACCAAGCGACCAAATCCACATAGACACAAAAAGAGCAATGGTAGCACTGATGATATCGCCTAAAACCAGAATCACCGTTTGCTCGTTTTGCTCTAATCTGAAGCTGTTCCTCGGTTTGTGGATTGGGTTTTCTTCCATAATTCACTTCCTTTTCGGAGAGGAAAATAAGCCGTAAATAAGGGCGCTTCCCCAAGATAAATGCATTGTAAGTGTTGCAAGGACAATCCCAAAACTCAGCTCAAAATCGCCCTGCTTTAAAGAAATTTTCAGTGCAACCAGCCATTGAATGATTAAATATAAACCAAAAACAACGCCCAGAACTACCCAAGCGGGCCGCCAAAAGAAGCCAAGAATGATTAAGAACAGCAAGCCTAAAACAAAAAGAGGAGGAATAGCTTGTCTGTATCGCAGGGTCTCGGGGTAGCGTTTGAGCATTTGGGCTTTCCAATAGCCATAGTTCCAGTATTGTTGGGCTAATTTTGCCAGGTTTGGTCGGGCAAAATAGGTGCATTCGATAGCAGGGTCAAGCCAAATCCGCCCACCGGATTGCCGGATACGCGTGTTGAGTTCATAATCTTCGTTTGCCAGCAGGCTTTCATCATAGGCACCGATCTTATCGAAAAGTTCGCGTCTGTAAGCTCCATAGGGAACGGTATCGACGTAAGCCGCTTTGTCTGTAAAGCGATAATGTGCGTCGCCGACGGCAAAGGGATTCATCGCTGCTGCTGCAATTGAACGGGCAATCCAGGAGTTGCTTTGCGGGCGGATATTCCAGACTCCGCCAACGTTTTCAGCCTTGTCGGCTTCAAGCGCTTCAACGCAAAGTCGAACATAATCAGGCGAGGGAAGCGAATGTGCATCCATGCGGACGATAATCTCACTGCTTGAAGCATTGATAGCCAGGTTGAGAGCAGCCGGGATGATCTGTTTTGGGTTGTCGATTAAACTGATTTTGAGTTTGGTGTGATCGTCAGCGAACCTTTGAATTGCCTGCCGGGTAGCATCAGTCGAAAGACCATCCGCAATAACCACTTCCATTAATTCCAATGGATAGGATTGTGTATGGATGGCTTCCAGAACGAGATGAATCGTTTTTTCTTCATTCCGACAGGGAATGATTACAGAAACAGTCGGTGGCATTGATTTTCAGCTATCGCTACTTAATAAGCTATTTGCTGGGTTTAACCGCAATTGCCTCGATTTCGACAATGCCGGCTTTAGGCAAAGCTGAAACCTGAATGGCGGAGCGAGCGGGAAAATCGCTCGTGAAAAACTCAGCATAAACCGCATTCATTTCGGCAAATTGACCCATATCCATCAAAAAGACAGTGGTTTTGACGACATTTTCCATACTTAAGTTAGCGCTTTCGAGAATGGCGCGCATGTTTTCGAGGGCTTTACGGGTTTGGGCTTGAATACCGCCTTCAACCATCATGCCGCTATCTTTATCCAGCCCGAGTTGACCGGAAATAAAAACCAGACCATCGGTAGCCACCGCTACGGAATATGGTCCGATAGCAGCTGGCGCATTTTCGCAAATAATTGTTTCTTTATTGGTGTTACAAGTCATTGAAACCTCTTTCACTCAACAGGATTTTTTGTATTATATCATCAGCTTGCGGGTATTAGGGGTGAATGCTCCTGTAAACAGCAATTCTCATTATGGAACTGCCCTCAACAATGATAAGAATATTAGTGAAATCACATTAGATCCTAGTCTAAATATAGTATTAATTATTTAGTAATTATTACAACGGTAGGGGCGGGTTCAATTCGTGAGCCTTGTGAACTTGCCCAATTAGGAAAACCCGCCCTGTTGGAAAGAGGATAATAATATGCTTTTCAATGTATATTTGCACTTCTTGCGTGGGTGGATCTAAATGTGTTACGGGTTATTGAGCATTCGTGATTAGGACCCACCCCTACCCTCGTGTATAACCCAACATGAATAAAAAGAAAAAGACCTCCGAAATATTTCGAAGGTCTTTATTGTGGTTTGCTTTAGAAAAGCATCTTAGCCTAATCACCAAAAGCGAAGACTAAATCGGCACTGGCGTTGACAACAATCTGTCCGGCTGAAATCGGCACGGATGAAGCGGCACTGTCATTGGCTGCCATTCCGCCCTGGTATCCGGCAGCGGATTGGACATAAGAGTTATTGACGATGTTGACGTTTTGAATTTTGCCTAAAGTTGCGCCGATGGTTGTCGCAACGGATTGGGCTTTGTTTTGGGCATCTTCAATTGCCAGGTCGCGGGCACGATCCAAAGCCGCCTGGCGGTCGGCGATATCGAAATTGATGCCATAAATCTGGTTTGCACCGGCAACCAGGGCAGCGTCCAAAATTTCGCTCAGTTTGGGTAAGTCACGAACGGTAATGTAGAGCGTGTTATCCACAGAAAAAGAGGTTCCTGTGGCATTACCCATATTGTCATAATTGTTCATGGTGTAGACATTGAAGTTGGAAGTTTGAATATCTTTTTCTTCAATACCTAATTTGGCAATGGCTTTGATGATATCGTTTGCCTGGCGGTTATTGTTGGCTACAGCCGTGCTAACATCTTCCGCCTCGGTATGAACCCCGATATTGATGTAAGCCATATCCGGAACTAAGATGATTTCACCTGTGCCGGTCACGGCAATGGTGCGCATACTGCCGGCTTCAGCTGTAGCCTGGGCGTTTGCGTTGGGAACAGTTTGGCAGGCTCCTGCCAACAGACCGACCAAAATTAGTGCCGGAAGCAGATAAGTTAAAGTTTTGTTTTTCATAATACTCCTAAGCTTTCTCACGTTAAGATATAGACGATTTAATGGGTTTATAAGTTCCGTTATAGGGAAATCTGCTTGATTTTATCAGATTCAAATGATAGCGATTCGATTTTAGTCAAAAATATGCTATTCCTTGTACGGACAGGGCTCGCCTCTGTCCGGCAATGCTTTGTCCAGATGAACTTTCCCGGACGGAGATACACCGCTCGCTTCGCATCGGGTGCTATAGACCCCGTCCGTACGGTGTTCTGTCAAAACAGTGCCGTTTTCGTAGGCCGGCTTGTGCCTTTCAAGCCGGCAAAATCCTGGCAATTAAATACCACAGTTGTTAAGGAACGACATTAGTTTCGGTCGGTACATTCTGCCGGATTCAAAAACGGAATCCGGCCTACGGTTGTTTTTTGTAGGCCTGCTTGTGCCTTTCAAGCCGGCAAAATCCTGTCAAAAAAACCGGTTTCAAAAACGGAATCATTTTTCGTAGGCCGGCTTGTGTTTTTCAAGCCGGCTACGCTTTGACATATGCTGCCGGATTCAAAAACGGAATCCGGCCTACGGTTGTCCGCCATCGGATTAGAAGAGAATTCTCGGACGGAGATGTCTGTCCGTACGGTGTTCTGTAAAACAGTGATTGAAAATGCCACAAAACAGTGATTTACTCGATGAGATATATGCGAATATGAGATTAAAACAAACGTAATTTTAAGGCCTGAAAAAGGCTATTTTATCTGCCTGTAAGGTTGAGAATTATTCATAAGATGGATTCGATCACAAGATAGAAAATTCATAGTTATAATTGACCTATGATTCGCTTCTGCTCACAAGTTTTGGAGATGACATGCCCTTAAATTACGCTTCTGTTGACAATGGTGCCCAAAAATATGCCGAGCAGGCGCTGAAATGGCAAGCGCAAAACGAAGAGAATGCAAAGCAGTTACGAAATCTCTATACCGAGGCTTCGGCTGACCCGCAACGCTTGCGCGAGCTGATTGAATTTGCCGAGCAAGAACAAAACACGCTCTATGCCGCCAAACCACTCAACGAGGATCCGTTGCGAAGTTTCCCGATAAGCTCTCTTCCGGAGAAATACAGCCTGATTGCGGCCGATGGCTCACAAATTGTGCCCAGTCGTCATCGCTCTTTGCAATTTGGATTGGTCAATGTCGGTTTGTTTAAGGTCTGCTTTGGAAGCATGGAGGCACCGGAGATTAAACTGGTCTCATCTTTGCTTGATTATGAAGAAATCGTCGCCGATGACGGCACTTTGCTCGGTGAGGATGATATTTCCCTCAATCGCGACCTGAAAGAGCGCAGCTTGATTCGTGACGAGGTCAGCCCGCAGCTCCCTCGACCGGTCCTGACGCTGACTGACGGTCCACTTGACCTCTTCTATCGCAGCAATATCAAAGGCGCAACTGCACGGAAAGCACAGAAGCAGGTTTTTGACCTCGACCAAGAGATGCAAAAAGAGGGCATTCTCAGTGCGGGTTATATTGATAAACCCGGTTCTGCCCTGATTCATAAAATGTTGGATGAATATTGCCGTGGGCTGGGGCTTTCCAAACCGGAGCTCAGTTCAAAAAAAGCGCAGGTGAGCGACCGCATCCTTCTGAAAAATATCATCAAACCCTCGGACCGCTCTGCTCTTTTCGAAATTGTTTCAAAACAAGCCGGCATGTCGGCTGACCGCCTGAAAGTGGCTTTCTTTTACCTGAATGTCAGCACGGCTGAAGAGCATCCCTGGCTTGCACGTGTTGAAATCCCGCTTTGGATTGCCGAAAGCCCGGATCTGGTGGCTTTTATTCACAGTGCTATTTACCAGGACGCACAAGTTTTAGATTCCCATCCCTATCCATACAGTCTTCACCGCTCACACGAATTGGCAATTGTGAAGCAAAACGAAGTTGACGAACTCGAAAACATTTTGCTTTCCAAAATCCCTCCCGAAAGCGGTTTTATTGCCACTCGTTCAAACAAAGCTCACGCAAAGGAATTGACAGGAAAATGACAGAAACTCGAAAAAGCATTCCCATTGGCAAGCTCTTAAGGGCAGAAAATAGCAATTTCGTTGCCGGTTGTCGCGTTAGCGAGCTCGACACACCGGCTTTTGGCGCATTGGTCAAGGTGAGCCTGGAAGATAAAAGCGAAATATATGGCTTGATTACCAATATTCTGATCGACGATGACAGTCTGGTGCGCCAATTGGTTTCGGGCGTCAGCATTCCGACCGAATACGTTGCAGACAATCGTTACAACCGCAATCTACCCGTTGAAATCCACGTTTTGACGGTTGGTTATGCTCAAAACGAACAAATTTCACACCGCCTTCCCCCTCGTCCACCACTTAGCCTGGACGTCTTGCAGCTCTGTGATGATGAGGAGCTTTGCCGCTTCACTTCTTTGAATGACCAAGCTTATCTGCGCCATATTTTGCGTCTGATTGACCAGCCGGTTGAAGAATTGTTGGCGGCACATTTGCGTCAGGCAAAGAAATGTCACGAAGCCCGGAATGAGCCGGAGTGGTATCAGGGGGCTTGCCAAAAAATCATCACACTTTTGCGTGATGACTATCAACGCCTCACTAACGTTTTAGACGTTTTGACCGAACTGGAGCATGAATAATATGGAAAACTCAAGCGAACTCATCCCCAGCCAGCCGATTGGCTACGTGATTGGTGGAGGTCTCGAAGCAAATTTGCAGGTACGTCTGAATGTCCAGACCCAAAACGTTCAGGAAGGCGCGTTTGTGGTGATCGACAGCAACAACTGGCGCTTTTATTGTTTGGTTACCGACCTCTTGCTCACTTCGATTAATGAGCAATATGCCAATCAGCTGAATTCGCAACGTTTTGCCCCATTTCTGGCACAGACTCTCAACAATCAAACCCTCTTCACGAATTTGGCGGTTATGCCGGTTTTGATGAAGGATAAGGGTCCCGAGCTTGACTCACCCAATTATGCCGACTGGCGCAAAGAAAACACGGAAGACCCGTCACCAATGCCGGTGAAAACGATTCCCAACCATCATGCACCGGTGAAACTGGCAGATCAGGCGGATATTGCCGATATTTTTGGCGAAGAAAACAATAAAGAAATTTTCCGTGTTGGAAGCACCCGCGAACAAGGGCATCCGGTCTGTCTAAATCTGGATAAATTGGTTCAACGATCCTCCGGAATTTTTGGCACAACCGGTTCGGGCAAGAGCTTTTTAACTCGCATGATTTTAGCCGGACTGATTCATGCCGACCATGCCTCAACTTTGATTTTTGACATGCATAACGAATATGGGCCTGACACCAGCTCTTCCGACACCGGCAATGCTGTGCCCGGACTGAAAGGAAAGTTCCCGGCAAAGGTGCGTTTGGTCGGTTTGGGTGCCGGAACCAGTTTTAAGAACCTTCAGCCGGATTTCACGCTTGAAATCAGCCATGGCGACATCACCACAGAAGATATTTTGCAGCTTTCTCAAGCGCTCAATTTGAAAGAAACCAGCGCAACCACGCTCGATGCACTTGAAAACCATTTTCACGATAACTGGTTTAATGAGTTCATGCAAATGCGCGTAGGTGGCATGATTGAAAACGAAGAGGGCAAAATGGAGCCCTCACCGGACAGTGT
>JAGOIM010000086.1 GCA_017995665.1 Anaerolineaceae bacterium
ATGCACGCAGAACTGAAGTTATAGAAGCGATTATAAAAGTGGTTACCGATGTTTCCTGCTCCCCGTCTCCCTTTTCCTGCTGGCGGATTTTGCGAAATGCTTGACAGGTGGAAGAGCTTCGACTAAAATCTTTGCTTACGCCGAGTTAGCTCAGTTGGTAGAGCATTCGACTGAAAATTGAAGGGTCCACAGTTCGAGTCTGTGACTCGGCACAAAACAACCGCACCATTCCAGGCGGTTGTTTTATTTTATGTAGTTAATGTAGCAATGAAAAAAAACAGCTTCCACAACATCGTTAAACAATAACAGCGCTGGCTCAAATTATTTGAGTCAGGGAAGCAAAAAGAGCAAAATTAAGCGATCAAGCCGAAAATATGTTCCTGGCTTTAGGCAGCGTCCACTTCCAGATCATCTTCCTCGAAGTCATCATCTTCATCGAAGTCTTCGTCATCATCGAAGTCTTCGTCATCACCGACAACGTAGATTTCTTCCATGACCATGTCGTTCAATTGGTCGCTGATTTCCTCAAGGGTATCAGCAACTTGTTCCACGGCTTCGCGCAAAAGCCTCAGTTCGGCAAGTAAAGCTTCATTAAATTCCATAGCAAATCTCCTTATAATAATTTTACTCAACTTTGCTTTAACTTTAGTGAGAGTAAAACCTTTTTTCTGTTTTAACAAATTCGTATGAAAGCATTTTCTACAACTCTGAAGAAGCATAAAGGATGGTTTTGTTGCGCTTATCCGGACTGCCTGTTTTGGATTGAGTCGCTTCATGAAATAGCGGAGTCCCAAAAACCCGGACTCCGCTAATTTGATTTATTGAAATGAACTCTTGCTCAGTTCAATTCTTATTCTGTCAATCCCCAAACCGCACTGATCGGACCATGCAGGCCGTTTTCCGTGCCATCGAGGGGGATGTCAACCAGCCAGTAAATGTACTCTACGCCAGGAGCGGCTGTTTCGTCCAAATATTCATAGCTTGAGCCGAAGGGATCGCCGGGAGCGAGACTGCTGAAGATGATTTCAGGATTGATTTGAACCTGTTCGCCATCCTTGCTTTCGGCGCGCAAAATATTGAAACCGAAATTATTTGTCTCGGTAACCGTTTCCCAAGAAATCAAAATGCCGTTTTCGACGCCTTCAGCAGAAAGATATGCCAGCGTTACCGGTGTAATCTGACTGCGGGTATAAGAGGCGTAAACACAATAGCAATTACGCACCCGTTCGGCGGTGTAAATCTGGTTGAACTGGATAGTTCCGGTCGGCACATCAGGGCAGATACCACCGGCTGTAATCGGCGTGAAACCCATAATCGAGACAAAGTATTCTTGATCATGCTCCGCGTCGATGACACAGGTAAAGGATTGATCGGTAGATGGTGCAGTTATTTTCACCATGTCGGCACAACCGCTGCGATTAGGACCGGTGTCGCCGGCGACATTCGGCGCAGCTGATCCACCGGGCCAACCGGGAGCACTGGGTCCGTAGGCACAGGGGTTGTCACCATTTGGTGTTTCGTCCAGCGTGAACAAAAAGTCGAAATTCAGGTCGTTACTTGGCGCAGTCGGATCAAAAGTTTGGCCTGGAGGACAACCGAGGTCGTTGATTGTCAGCGTGAGCGGAACGGTGTTAAAGGCATTGCCTGGCGAATTTATTGGGTTGTTGTAGTGGCAAAACCTCCCTATTGGGAAAAGTTGGCCTTCTACAGGTTCAAAAGCGCTGTCAATTTGGCCAGCGAAACCAAAACCACTCTGAAGGTCAAAGTTATTGGGTTCAGATCCCTCATCATCAGGACAGGAACCGGGGCTAGGTGTGCCATAGCGCACCTGGTTTTCATCAAGTGGTGAAAGTACATAGATATCAGCTCGGTCGTCCTGATCGCCATAATCTGTAACGCTGGCATATTGATAGTCTTTGACCAAAACGATTGTGCGATAGCTTTCGTTGATGGTGAAAGTTTGGTCGACATGGCTGGTTTGCCCTACGCCAACAGTGGTCGATGCGATTACATGAACATCGCCTGCCGTAACCGTGCCGGTCAGGTCGATTTTGTCAAATTCTCGGTCGTCTTTAAAGATTAGCAGGGAGTAATTTCCCGTACCGAGGTTAACTGTTCCACCGGTGCCGTTGTAAATTTCGATGGCAAGTCGGTCGTTGCTGCTACCTCCACCTTGTGCTTGATAGGCATATTCAGAAATGAAGAGCCCGGAAGGCGTGGTGCAAGTAATCGTATGCGCACCAAATCCACCCCAGAGAGCGGTTGTGGTGCGAGTCCATTCTCCAAAACTGTTATCGTTCGCAAAACCCATATCGCCGTTCGGATCGCCCGTACAGACGCTTGGGTTTCGGACATATTTCTCGGTTTGTCCACCGGGGCCTACATTGACATTGTAAATGATTCCAACAGCGTCAAAGAGCGTGTAAGTTGGGGCATTGACGGCTCCATAACGTTCACAGGATGCGCCGGTCGTATTAGATGTGGTTGAATCGATGCGCCCCCAGACGCCATCCGTCGTTCCGAGCGAGAAGGCAAAAACATTCCCAGCCAAAAAAGCCAGGAGCAAAAAAGCAATTCCTGCTGATTTCAAAATTTTGTTTTTCATGGTCAAATCCTCCTTAAAAAAGGTAAAAGAACGAAATTGACGAACACATCAACAGCTAAAACTCAGGTCCCACCCTCAATAGCCACCCTGTTTTCATCAATCAATTGTTAAAATAAATATACCCTTTCGGTATATATTACGCAAGTAGTCGTATTGACATTGTATAAACTTTATTGCGAAAATAGAGCGATAATCAAGGATTATTTTAAATAATTAGATAATTTAAGGGCTTTGCATAAGCTTTTTGGTAAAATTCAGGAAATCAGTGACTATATACAGCAGGGTAAGGGTGGGTCCAAATCACGAATATTCAACAATCCGTAACTAAGCCAGACCCACCTGTGCAAGGCTATTCCCTGTTCCTCTTGACATCACACGGCAAAATCTTATAATTGCACTATCGACTGAGATTGGGAAGAGTAGCTTACACAAGCCGTCGCAGAGAGGTTTCGTCTATGGCTGAAAACGAAACCGACAAAGCAGTAAGTGAAGTTCGCCCAGGAGTCGCGCGGGTGAAATCAGAGTAGTTCGCGCCGGTTGCTACCGTTATATAGCGTCCTGAGTGGCTCTTTGGAGCAAGAAGGGTGGTACCGCGGTTAACCCCGTCCCTTTTTCGGGCGGGTTTTTTTATGCCTGCTACGCGATATTATGAGGTGAAAATGAACGAATTAGAAAGCAAAATCATTAGTGAAAGAGCCTCTGCTCTCGAACACCTGAAAGAGGTTCTGAGCCAGGAGTCTTTAGATGCCTGGAAGCAAGAACATCTTGGCAAAGCTTCTTTGGTGATGTCGATGCTCGGGAAAATGGGAAGTTTTACTCCCGAGGAACGTAAAACCGTTGGTCAGGCAGTCAACCTGGTGCGCGGCGTCCTTGAAGAAGCCTTTAAAGAAAAATTAGAGCTAATCAAACGCGATGCCCTGATGAACAGAATAGCGAACGAAAAGCTGGATGTCAGCTTGCCGGGCTATCCCGCCAAACGCGGTCGCTTTCACCCAATCAACCTGAGCATGCGCGAAATTTATCGCATTTTCGGCGATATGGGTTTCCAGGTTTACATCTCTCCCGAAGTAGAAACAGACCAAACCAACTTTACCGATCTAAACATTCCTCCCCACCATCCAGCAAGGGATATGTGGGACACATTCTACACAGAGGATGAGGGTGTGGTTTTGCGAACGCACACTTCCCCCGGTCAAATCCGCTCGATGCATGATTATTACCCAAATCCGGTTCGTGTAATTTTGCCCGGTACCTGTATGCGCTATGAACAACAAGACCAAAGCCACGAAATCGAATTTATGCAATTTGAGCTTTTGGCAGTCGATAAGGGCATCACTTTTGCCCACTTGAAGGGCACGATGGACGATTTTACCAAGCGCATGTTTGGCCCGACTGCCGAAACGCGTTTGCGCCCCTCCCATTTCCCCTTCACCGAACCGAGCGCAGAGCTTGATATGGCTTGCATTTTCTGCGGCGGTAAAGGTTGTGGCGTCTGCCATGGCACCGGTTGGATTGAAATTGGCGGTTGTGGCATGGTTCATCCCCGCGTTTTAGAAGCCGGTGGATACGACCCCGAAGTTTACAGCGGCTTTGCTGCCGGTGTCGGGATTGATCGCACCACACTTTTACGCTATCACATTGACGATATTCGCTATTTGCGCAATAACGATGTTCGCTTCCTTGAACAATTCTAAGCAGGAGGAAAAATGAAAGCACCTTTAAGTTGGATTCAAGATTACGTTGACCTGCAAGGCTTGAGCCTCGAAGAAATTGGCCAAAGCCTGACCATGATTGGTTTGGAAGTCGAAGAGATTATGCTGGTTGGTTTGGAAAAACCACAGGGCATCCGTTTAGAAAATAAATATTCCGGTTTGCCCTGGGCAAAGGATAAATTTGTCGTGGCTGAGGTTTTGGAAGTCAATCAGCATCCCAATGCCGACAAATTGACTCTTTGCCAATTGAACGATGGCAGCGGTGAAGAAATTACCGTCCTGACCGGTGCACCTAACTTGTACCCATTTTTGGGCAAGGGCCGGCTGGAAAAACCAATCAAAGTTGCCTATGCCCGTCAAGGTGCCGAACTTTACGACGGACACCAGCCGGGTCAGGTCTTAACCAAGCTGAAAAAAGCGATGATTCGGGGTGTGGAATCGAGCTCGATGATTGCTTCGGACAAAGAACTGGGCATCTCTGAAGAGCATGATGGCGTCATTTTCCTCGATGACGATGCGCCGGTTGGCATGCCCCTGGCAGATTACATGGGCGATGCTGTCTTTACCGTGGCAATTTTGCCCAATATGGCACGCGATGCCTCAATTTTAGGCATTGCCCGCGAACTTTCCGCTGTCCTAAAACGTCCGCTCAAAGAGCCAAAAGGTTTGGAAATGAAAAACGGCGGGGAGATTGACAAGAAAGTCTCTCTCGAGATTCGCGAACCGGAGCTTAACCCGCGTTTCATGCTTGGTTTGGTCGAAAATGCAGAAGCACGCCCAAGCCCCTATTGGGTGCGCCGCCGTCTTTCTTTGGCTGGAATGCGCCCAATTGACGCTTTGGTCGATGCCACGAATTACACCATGCTCGAACTTGGTCAGCCTCTGCATGCCTTTGATTATGATCTTTTGAAAAAAAGAGCCGGTGGTACTCCAACAATCATCACCCGTCGCGCTACTGAAGATGAGAACCTGACCCTCTTAGACGGTTCTGTCCAAAAACTGACTACCGACACCGAAGTTGTCAGCGACAGCAAAGGAACTTTATCCCTGGCTGGTGTGATGGGTGGCGAAGAATCGGGTATCACGGCCGAAACCAAAAGCGTCCTGCTCGAATCCGCGAATTGGAATTTTATCAACATTCGCAAAACAGCAAGCCGCACACGGCTGAACAGTGAAGCTTCCTATCGCTTCAGTCGCGATGTTCATCCGGCTTTGGCTGAACAAGCTTTGAGCCTCTGCCTGCAGCGAATTCAGGAATGGGGCGGCGGTTCAGTCGTTGAGGGCGTGATTGACAGCTATCCGCTCAAGCGCGAAGACCCTCTCAACACAATCGTCGAAAGCGATATCGAACGCCTTTTGGGCTTGCAAATTCCTTTGGAAGTCGCCAAGGAGATTTTAGAAAGGCTCGGTTTTGAATGTGTTTTGGAAAACGAAGAACTAAGCGCGAAAGCTCCCGCCAATCGAACCGATATCGAGACCAGCATTGTCGGGAAAGCAAATTTGATTGAAGAAATTAGCCGTATTTATGGCTATGACAAAATTCCAAGTCAAAGATTAAGCGGAGAATTGCCCCCACAATTGGGCGATCCGATGGTTGCTTTCAATGACCTTGTCCGCGATCTCCTGGTTTCAATCGGCTTGCAAGACACGCTTGCCTATCGCATGACCTCTGTCCAACGGGAAGCTAAACTTCTGCCCGGTGCACAAGCCGATCCGAGCCTGAAATACGTCCGGATAGCTAACCCAATTTCGCCCGAACGCACCGTAATGCGCCGCACCGGACTTTCAACCATGCTCGAATTCATTGAAAGAAATATGCGGGTGGCCGATGGCTTTGCTTTGTTTGAGATTGGCCCGGTTTTCCTTCCGGTTGAAGGGCAGCAGTTACCGGACGAAAAGCAACGCCTGACAATTGGGCTTTGGGGCGAGAAGAACAGCCTGAGCTGGTCCGGTGAAAAAAATGGAAAATATGCTTTCTTTGATTTGAAGGGCATCCTGGAAGCCTTGTTCAGTGGCTTGCACTTAGAGAATTTAGTTTGGGACGCATCCGAAGAAAACCCAACTTTCCACCCGGGCAAGTTTGCTCGCATCGTGAGTGGTGAAACGCTAATTGGTGTGATGGGTGAAATTCATCCCATGGTCAGACAAAATTATGACTTTGCCGAAGGTCCGGTTTTAGCGGTTGAAATCTATTTGGATAAATTAATGCCTTTGATTGGCAAAGGTTT
>JAGOIM010000087.1 GCA_017995665.1 Anaerolineaceae bacterium
GGTGTAGAGCGTGTAGGTAATCAGAATCGAAGTGACGATAATCTGAATATATTGATTGAGGAGCGGGATTGTGTAGCCTTCGAGGGTTTTGCGTGTGCTTCCGGCATTGTTTTCCAATAGTTTTAGTTCTCCCAGACGTTTGCCAAATCCGAGATAGGCTGCCAAAAGCGAGGTGAGAACGAGAAGCCAGGGGGAAAAATAATTTGGCTGAATGACACTCAAACCGGCTAAAACACGCAAAACAAAGCCGGCGGCGATGACCAAAACGTCCACAATCAAAATTTTCTTGAGCCAAAGCGAATAAGCCAAAAACAGGAGCGTATAAGCAATCAGAATCAAGCTTAGTTTTGGCGAAAGCAAATAAGAAGCTACCAATGAAAAGATTGAGAGGATGATGACGAAAATTATGGCTTGCTTTTTGCCTAATCTGCCCGAAGCAACCGGTCGGTTTTTCTTAGTGGGATGGAGGCGGTCTGCTTCAATGTCGAGGAGGTCGTTGATGGTATAGGTGATTCCTGAGACCAGACAAAAGAGCAGGGTTGCTGCCAAGACCCGCAAAAAAGGGTAGGGCTGCAAAAATTGCCCGTCAAACAATACACCGGCGAAGATGACCAGATTTTTGGTCCATTGCCTCGGTCGGAGAGTCTCAATATATGTTTTAAACATAGAGAAATCTTATCACGAAGTAGAGAAGTATTTAGCGGTTGAATAGCGAAAGTCGCAATTCTCCTGCCGAAAGAAACTGATTTAGGGATCGGAAGGTATGGGGATGGGTTTTTTGTTCACAAAGTCCCGATATTATGCAAAATTTGTTGGTTCGTCGCTTCACGCTTAACAGTATAATAAGCTATACTGGAAGGCTTATGGAAAACATTCGAAATTTTTGTATTATTGCCCATGTTGACCACGGCAAATCAACACTTGCCGATCGCATGCTACAACTAACCGGCACAATCTCTGACCGAGAGATGACCGAGCAGGTGCTTGACTCTATGGATCTTGAACGCGAAAAGGGCGTTACGATTAAGGCCTCAGCTGTCAGGATGATGTATACAGATCCGGACGGCAAGGATTATGAGTTCAACCTGATTGATACGCCAGGGCATGTCGACTTTAGCTATGAAGTCAGCCGGGCGCTTTATGCCTGTGAAGGTGCGGTCTTGGTGATTGACGCGACGCAAGGGATCGAGGCGCAAACACTGGCGAACCTCTACCTCGCGCTGGATGCGAATCTGGTGATTATCCCGGTTTTGAATAAAGTTGATTTGCAATCCGCTCAAACGGAAGAGGTAACCCGTGATTTGGTGCAGCTGCTCGGAGTTGATGAAAGCGAAATTATTCCAATCAGCGCCAAGACGGGTTTGAATGTCGATAAGGTTTTGCAAGAAATTGCCGAGCGTGTCCCCGCACCCAAGGCTGATAAAGAAAGTCCTTTACGGGCTTTGGTTTTCGATTCGCATTACGATGCTTATAAAGGCGTGATTGCTTATGTTCGCGTTTTCGATGGGAAATTGAGCTCAAACGATAAGATTATGATGATGGCAACCGGTGCCAAATTGGAACCGGTTGAAATTGGTGTTTTTTCTCCCGGCATGAAACCGGTTCAACTCTTGGAAGCCGGCGATGTCGGTTATGTTGCCACGGGTTTTAAGACGGTTTCGGAATGTCGGGTCGGCGATACGATCACAAGTGCAGCCAAACCGGCTGAAAAAGCGCTCCCCGGTTATCAAAAAGCGAAACCGATGGTTTTTGCTGGTGTCTATCCGGTTGAGGGCGAAGATTATGGAGATTTGAAGGAAGCCCTCGAAAAATTACAGTTGAACGATGCCGCTTTGACCTTTGAACCTGAGTCTTCGGAAGCATTAAACTTTGGTTTTCGTTGTGGCTTTTTGGGGCTTTTCCATATGGAAATTATCCAGGAGCGGATTGAACGCGAATATGACTTGGACGTGGTTTTCACCGCTCCCTCGGTCGAATATAAAGTTGATTTAAAAAACGGCACAACAATTATTATTGATTCACCGGCAGATTTACCCGATGAAGGCGAGATTGTTGATATTTACGAACCCTGGATGGAGCTGGAAATCTTTACCCCAACCGATTATTACGGTGTGGTAATGGATTTAGTCAAGAAACGACGCGGTGTTTACGTTAATCAGGAGTATCCTGCAGTCAATCGTGTGCAATTGAATTTCGAAATTCCCCTCTCTGAAATTATTATTGATTTCTTCGACATGCTCAAATCCAGCACGCGTGGTTATGCCTCGATGGATTACAAGTTCATTGAATATCGGGCAGGCGATTTGGTCAAATTGCAAATTTTGGTCAACGAAGAACCGGTTGATGCCTTGACGGCAATTGTGCATAAGCAAGATGCCTTCCATAAGGGGCAGGCTTTGGTTAGCAAGTTGAAGGAAATTATTCCCAGCCAAATGTTCGTCATTCCGATTCAGGCTTATGCTCAGGGTCGGGTTATATCGCGGGCAAACGTCAAGGCGATGCGGAAAGATGTTTTGGCTAAATGTTATGGCGGTGATATTACCCGAAAGAAGAAATTGCTTGAGAAGCAAAAGAAGGGTAAGAAGCGCATGAAAATGGTTGGAAATGTCCAATTGCCGCAAGAGGCTTTTATGGCAATCCTGCGATTGGAGAAGTAATGGCTGAGGCTGAAAAACCTAAGGGAACTAATAAGCTTATTAGTATTGGCTTGCCGTTGGTGATAACGGCAGTGGCTGCCTGGCTGGTTTTGCGACAAATCAATTTTCAAGATTTAGGCAACGCTTTTAAACAAGTTTCGGTTTCTTCTTTGCTGTTGATTGTCCTTTTTTACACTTTGGGTTCCATTTTCAGGGCTGTTGCTTGTTGGATTATCCTGGGTGGGAAGGTGAGCTTTATGAGCACCTTTTGGGGGATGAACCTGGGCTATCTGCTGAACAGCATCATGCCTTTGCGCTTGGGTGAATTTGGCAGAGCAGCTTTTATTTCGGAAAATCAAAAAGGTAAAATCGGATTTTTCGAGGTCTTTGCCTCTGTCGTTGCTGAACGCTTGTTAGACCTTTTGGTTGGTTTTAGCTTCTTGATTTTTTGTTTGCTGTTTTTGGTGAAGAACGATTCGTTACAACAACTGGCAATAGTTGGTACGGTCGTTTTGGTTATTGGGCTTGCCTTCATTTTTTACGCAACGAGGAATCAGGAAAAAGTGATTTCCTGGCTGCACGGTATCTTTCCAAATTCAAAATTTATGCAGGAAAAAATTGTACCTACGATCGAAAAGTTGCTGAGCGGTTTTCAATTTTTTGTTAAACCGGGCCGTTTTCTTTTGTCTTTTGTGATTCTGGCTTTTAGCTGGACATTCTCTATGTTTGAATATGGACTTTTACAAAATATTTTGCTTCCCAGCTCTGAGTGGTGGTGGCCGGTTTTAGTAATTCCAGCCAGCGCGTTTGCAAATGCGTTACCGGCAGCACCGGGAGGACTGGGGGTTTATGAGGCAGGTGCGGTTGGGGCTTATGCATTGGTTGGCGTAGCGAAAGCCCCCGCCCTGGCAATGGCTCTGATTACGCATAGCGCGCAAATCATTATCCCTTCGATTTTAGGTGTGATTGGATTGATGCTTTCTTCACAGAGTTTAGGCAGTTTAATAAATCGAGCCACTCAATTTAAACAAAAAAAGGATGATGAGCAATGAAAATCTTGATATCTTCGACCTATTTTTACCCCTATAGCTCCGGTTTGTCTGTTTATGCCCTGAGGTTGATGGAAGGTTTGGCAGATTTGGGGCATGAAGTGGTTGTTTTGACTTCCCAATATAAAAAAGAGCTGCCGCTTTCTGAAAGATTTGGGAAAGCGCTAATCGTTCGTGTGCCGGTTGCTGCAAAGGTCTCTAAAGGGGTTTTGATGCCTACCTTGCCAAAAGTTGCCGATCAATTGATTGAATGGGCAGATGTGGTCAATATTCATTTGCCACAATTTGAGGGTGTTCTCATAAGCCGAATTGCTAAAAAGAAGGGCAAGCCAATCTTGGCTACTTACCATTGTGATTTGGTAATGAAGGGTGCTTTGAACAAAATTGCCGGGTCGGTGACGACAATGCTTGGCAAAGAAGTGTTGAAAAACGCTAATCTGATTGTCCAAAACTCTTTGGATTATGCTGAAAACTCACCGGTATTAATGCGCTATTTGGGAAAAATCGTTGAAGTTCCAACGCCAATAAAGGTACAAAGCCTTCCCAGGAAAAGCGCTGAGGCTTTTAGACATAAATTTGGGATTAAGAATAACGAAAAAGTAATTGGTTTGGCGGGCAGGGTGGCGACCGAAAAAGGCTTTGAATATTTGGTAATGGCAATGCCCGCTATTTTAGCAGCCTATCCTCAAGCTCGTGTAATTCATGCCGGTTCTTGGAAGTCGGTCATCGGAGAAGAAAAGTATCAAAAGCTCATTGAGAGATTTATCCATCCGCTTGGTGATAAATGGGAGGCTTTGGGCTATTTGAACGATGAGGATTTTGAAGCTTTCTTTGCGGCATGTGATGTTTTGGTCTTTTCCAGTTTGAACGCAACGGAATCTTTCGGAATTGTTCAAATCGAAGCAATGGCTCAGGGTACTCCGGTTGTGGCTTCGGATTTGCCCGGCGTGCGCCAACCGGTTTTACAAACCGGATTAGGTAAACTTGTCCCCTTGCGCGATTCTGATGCAATTGCACAGGCTGTAATTGAAATCTTGAATAAAGGTAAATCAGGGCGTTTCATCCCAAGCGATTATTTGGTGAAATTTCAACAAGCTGAAGTCGCCAAACATTATGAATCTTTAATTTCCTTGCTGGTAAACAATGACTGAATTAACAGAAAAAGATATTGAACGGATTTGTTCCGACCAACTATTCCATTTGCCGTATTTTCGGGGCATGTTACGGGCGGTTGAACAAAGCTTTTATGAAAAAGAAGACCTGGAAGAACCAATCTATGACCTTGGTGCAGGGGATGGGCATTTTGCCTGGGCACTGTTCCGAAATAATGAAAAAGTAATTGGTGTAGATCCATGGTGGGAACCGCTTTTGGAAGCTCGCAAGCGTGAGGTTTACCCCTTATTGGTGCAATCTGAAGGAGCTTTGGCACCGATTGAAAGCGGAAGTTGCGGCAGTGCTATCAGTAATTCAGTCTTGGAACACATCCCGGACGTTCAACCGGTTTTGAATGAGGTTGGCAGGGTTTTGAAACCCGGTGCCAAGTTTTATTTCGCCGTGCCAAATCGCCGTTTTGTGACTGACTTGTGGGGGATGGAAGTTTTGAGCAAGATGGGTTTGCACTCATTAGCCTTGGAATATTCGAAATTATTCAATAAAATCGCTCGGCATGTCAATTTGGATCCTCCCGAAGTTTGGCTGCCTCGCCTGGAGAAAGCCGGCTTTGACGAAGTGGAATATTTTCATTATTTTCCAAAAGAAGCAATGCGGAAATTGGAAAGAGGGCATGCCGCCGGACTTCCAAACTTGCTTATGAAAAAAACAATTGGAGAATGGGTTTTGAATAAAAATAAAGGCAATCCGTTTATCCCCTTTGACGAAGTGGCAAAATTGGTTGCCAACCCATATGACGAAGAAGGCTGTTGTACATTTTACATTGCGAAGAGGGCTGAATGAGATTCCTTCGAAAAACAGGCTATTACCTATGGTCAATTGTTGAATTGTTGGTAGGGGTTAAAAACTGGAATGAACTTTTTGCGATTTTTCTTGGCAAACCATTTGTTGGTATAAAGTGGCTGGAATTGCGCAGAAATAACTTGAAAATTGGCGTTGGTAGCAAAATGGAAGCCTGGTCTGTCAAAGAAACGTTGATTGATCGGTTGTACGAAAAGTATAGCACAGCAATTCAGCCGGGCTGGGTGGTTGTGGATATCGGAGCGGCAATTGGTGAGTTTACGATTGAAGCCGCATTGGCCGGTGCCAGGGTGCATGCATTTGAACCAAATGCCGGTTCGATTAATATTTTGCGTCAAAATCTTCGGGTGAATAGTCTGACCGAGGTCGAAACCTATAATTTGGGAGTTTGGAACCATTCCGGTGAGATTCCTCTTCATTTTTTCAATGACGAACCGCTGCAAGCTGCCAGTGGACAACGGGCAGATGCGGAAACGGAAGATATCAAATCTACCAGTATTGGGGTAATTTCGTTGGCTGAATTGCTTGAAAAAGTTGGCGAACCGATTAACCTGCTCAAACTCGATTGTGAAGGGGCAGAATATGAAATTTTGCTCGATCAAACGCCTGAGGTTTTTGAGAAGATTGAGCGGATCGTGATGGAATATCACGATTTGCCGGATGGGCGCAATTTTCAATTGTTGGTGGATGAGTTGACAAAACAAGGCTATCAGACCAAGCGTCATGAAAATGTGGTGCATCCCGAATTGGGTTATCTGTACGCCGAAAGGGCGGTTGATTCAAGCCTTTGATTAACGGCTAAAATTAGGCAATGGAACGGCAAAACAATTTGGAGGATAACCCTACCGTTTTGGAGGCATTGCGTAAGTGG
>JAGOIM010000088.1 GCA_017995665.1 Anaerolineaceae bacterium
TGTTTTCAGCCAAAACTTCTGTCAAACGACTGTCACCAAATTCGACGCCTTCTTCATTCATGGGTTCGCTTAAGCCATCGGTGAAGAGGAAAAACGATTGCCCTTCTTTCAACTGAAGGCTGCGGTCTTCCAGCTTAATCGGTTCCAACATTCCAATTGCAATACTGCCGTTTGGTTTTGGAAGATGGTTTGCGCTTTGGCCTTTGCTGTCGATAACATAAGGCGGATTATGCCCGGCGATAGCGTAGGTGATTTGCCCACTTTTTGGTTCAAGAACAGCATAAACGAGGGTTACATAAAAAGCTTGAGCTGAGTCGAGTTGCAAAATGTGGTTGACCTGTTCGAGTACCACAGCAGGCGAAGCATTGAAGCGCGATTGCGACCTTAGCAGCGTTCGGGCAACGGTCATATAGAGCGAGGCGGGCAAGCCCTTATCGGAAACATCGGCAACTAAGAATCCGAATTTATCATCTTCAAGAGGGAAGATGTCATAAAAATCGCCACCGACCTTTCGGGCGGTCTTCCATTCTACCGCCAGCTGATAACCGGGGATTTCCGGTAATTGATCGGGGAGGAAGGTTTTTTGGATTCTACGAGCCAGTTCGAGCTCCTGGTCCGTCTGACGGCGAAGCTGCTCAACTGCACGCAAACGCTCATTTTGAAAAGCGATGGCAATTTTGTCGGAGGCGGCTTTGAAAAAGCTTATTCTTTGGGGGGTCAGCAAGACTTCATAATCGCAAATTAATTGCAGCCCGTAAAAGTCTTCGCCGATTTCAAGCGGGAAAACCAAAGTTTTGAGTCGGTATTTCTCGTTCAACTCTTTGTTGCTCAATTTGCAAAAAAGATCATCTCCGTGCGCATAGTCGCCCTGATCGATCTGCAAATCCATCAGGCTGTTTATTTCTTTTTGACTGTAAACTTTATCGGTCTCGCCAAATTTGATTTGTTGATTCTCATCGATTTCGAGCAGTTGGAGCAAGGTGTAGCTACTGTTTGCAGCGTCAAATTTTAGTAAAGCCAAAGCTTCTAAATTTGATTCGGTGAACAAACGTTGAGAAACTTTTTTCATTCCGGCATCAAAGTTGTGTGCTTGGGTGAGGAGACTGTCTAATTCAAGCAGGCGAATTTGGGATTGGTATTCTTCGCGTTTTTCATTGAGCATTTGGATGTTTTGCAGACTGATGGCGGCTTGTTGACTGATGCCTTTTAGAATTTCAAAGCGTTCCTTGCCAATTACTTCTTCGGAGTCTTCGGCAATGTATGTATCGCTGGAAATATGCAAGAGATAACCGAGGGTTTTATCCTGAGTTTGGAGGGGAAAGGTTAGAATCGTACCGTTGCTGTCAAGTTCAGGAAGCAAGGCAAGCAAATCGGGAAAATCGCCAAAACGTGCCGCAGAGAGGCGATCGGAATGGAGCCCTTTTGCCTGAAGCTCTTCTTTGGCAAAATAGATTGGCAAAGAGCCTAAATGGCACTCCAGATCCGGGCTATAAAGGCTTGGCAATTCGACAATACTTTCGTCTTGGCTGATTAAAGCCAAACCGACGGCTCTTCCACCGATGAGTTCAATCAAAATATGTCCAATTTTATTTTGCAATTCTTCTAAGGTGGTTAAGTTCTTGGTTTCAATGGCAAGGTCGAGCAAGAGCGAAGTTAGCCAGGTTTGGGTTTCTTTTTCGGCTTCAACACGTTCTTTGTCCAGGGCATTTCCGATATAATCGGCAAAAGTGGAGCAAATGTTGAGCGAGTCATTTCCATAACGTCCGGCTGAATTAACATGGAATGTTAAAACCCCATAATCACGCCCCTGATAAGTCAGAGCCGAGGCAACTGCTGAGTAGTTTGGATCCATCTCCAGCCTCATTTGAATCGGGTCAGATGTTATATCCGCTGGTCTGCTGAGTGCTGCGTCATTCCCGGAAAGGGAACCAAACCAAGGCACTGGCTTAAGGTTTGTAGCAAAATCGAGCGAGGAAATGACGACATCGCGCGCCCAATAGTCTTTCAAACTGAGCGATTGCTTGCTTTCGTCCCGTTGCCAAAAGCCGATAAAATCGATTGGCAAAATGGTGGGAACCTGACGAAAGATAAAATGCAAGAGTTCTTTTGAGCTGGCATCTTCGGATAAATATTCGGCGGTTTGACGATAACGGTCGACCAAATTTCGATGCCATTGAGAGGTGCGGTAGAGATTTGCGTTGCGGATAGCAATCCCAATTGATTGGGAAAGCACTTCAAGTCGTTCAACATCCAGGTCGGTAAAAGCGTTCGTTTTGTCACTTTGCAAGTCGAGAACACCCATCACCTGACCGTGAAATTCGAGGGGAAGACAAAGTTCGGAGCCAACAAAACCTTCATACTGATAATCCTGGAGATAGTCATTGTGGGCTGAAGTGTCGTTTGCCAGTTGCGTTTTGCCTGAGCGGACTGTAAGGGGAATCAAACCGGGTTTGGCTTGAATGTCGTATCCTACCTTGTGTTCCTCATAAAAAGCTGCTTTGGAACCGCTGCCGGCCCGAAAGGAAATCTTCTGGGGAACGTAATCGACCAGGAAGATATGGACCAATTCATAACCGAATTCCTGATGAATTAAATCGGTCGCTTTTTGGAGCAGCTTATCGAGGTCCAGCATGCTAATAATGGAACGGTTAATTTCAGAAATGATTCGGAGCGTTTCAAGTGGGAGTTTGGAGTCAGCCGGTTGTTGTTTTGGGATATTATAAAAGTGTTTGATCATGGTGAGCTGATTGCCTTCACCATAATTTGGCTCATAATAGACTTCATCCATCATTTGATGGATCAGGAAAACACCCAAACCACGTTCGCTACGTTCGGTCAAAGGACTGGTAAGGTCAGGTTTGGGAACTTTACTAAAATCAACTGCTATGCCGTCATCAGCCAGAACGATGGTCATTGCTTCGTCGGTATGGCTGATTTTGAAGCGAACATCTCCGCGGGGAATATTCTTGTAGGAATGTTCGATAATGTTTGAAACCGCTTCGTCGACAGCCAAATCAATCTCGTAGATTTGCCTATGAGAAAAGGATAATTTCTCAGCGTAGTCGCGCACAAAATTAGAAATTTCAATCAAAGTAGATGGTTTTGCAGGGAAAATTGCCGAAGTCATGAGATTGTCTCCATGATTCATTATAACATGCAATCGAGTAAAATTTAGACTATGGAAAATAACAAAAAGACGGTAAAGATTGAGGATTTACAGGAAAGTGACAAACCAAGAGAAAGGATGGCAACCGTTGGTGTTCAGGCACTTTCAAACGCAGAATTACTGGCAGTTTTGTTGAATTCCGGAACGCGGGATCTGAGCGCGATTGATTTGGGGAGTAAGCTTTTGAATGATTTTGGCGGTTTCAAAGGACTTCATCGAGCTGATCTTTCGAGCCTGATGGAAGTCAAAGGGGTTGGTTTGGCAAAAGCTGCTCGAATTAAGGCCGCTGTCGAAGTTGGCTATCGTCTCTCGAAGGAACGGGATGATGAGCCGGTATTGATTAAAACACCGGAAGATATCTATGAAGTAGTCGGTTTTGAAATGGAAAGCTTAAGTCAGGAAGAACTTTGGTTGCTGATGCTCAATTCGAGAAACAGATATTTGGGAAAAGAAAAACTCTACAAAGGTTCACAAGATGCCACAACGGTTCGCGTGGGCGAAATTTTTAAGGAGGCGGTTCGCAAGAATGTCTATGCGATTGCCTTAGTGCACAACCACCCATCCGGGAACCCGGCAGAGAGCCCGGAAGATGTAAACATGACCCGGGCGGTGATTGAAGCCGGCAGGATTTTGGACATCCGCCTCTTGGATCACCTTATCGTGGCAGGAGATAACTTTACATCCATTCGCAGAAATCATCCGGATTTGTGGGCTTGAGAGCAGAAAATGACAGGAAAAGCTGTGATGTAGCGGGAAATCAGGCTGATTAGAAAAAACGGTTTTAACTAATTTAAGGAATGATTGCAGTTTGGGCACTTGCTTTCATTATGCAGAACAACGAAACCACAGTTTGAGCATGTTCTCGGTTGGACTTCGCCAAGCGGTGCTCCGCAGGCAATACATCGGCTTGCTGCGATTTCATTGGCGGTTATGCAATATGGACAAACCGTGCGGCTAAGGCGGGCCGAGAGCTTGTGACCGGTGCCCTGTTGTTTGGCGGCACTATCGATAATTTGCCAAATTTGATCCTCGAGGGTAAGAGAATCAACATCCTGCGCGACGTGATTGAGACGGTTCAGGAGAGAGTATGGATTGCGGAGAGCGCTTAGGGCAGTGATGCCGAGACTGGCAGCGATTCCAAACCAGTTTTGTTTGCTCAGGTTAATGCTTAGGCCATCGGCAACTTTAGAAATTGTGGCAGTCATGGCGGTATCGCCCCCGGCTTTACGGTTTTTGCTGGTGGCAACTTGAACAGCAATGTTGTCATTGTCGCCATATTGATTGACTTTATAATTGCCACGGTTGAAGGTGGCGCTGATAGCATCAGCGATTTGTTTCGGGTCAAGCGTACCGTGATAAATTCTGGTTGTCATGGAATTCTTTTACCTTGTCAGATTAGATTATAATCGAATTAGTTCTGAGGTTCTTATTAAAATGACGAAAAAAAAGACCATAAAATTCTTTACAGGCATCCTCTTAATGCTTGTCTTCCTCTTTATCAGCTTTGCTCCGACCCAAACTGATACGGTATGGGCGCAATTCCCAACGGTTTCAATCCCAACGGTGACGCCATTGCCACGCGGTTTGTATGTGCGCGCTGTCGGCGATGTGGAAAATCCGCTGAATGTGAGAAGTTATCCAAACTCCACTTCAACCCGGGTTGGTGTTTTTTTGGTTGGACAGGAAGCAAACGCCTATGGCTATTATGGCGATTATGTTCAAATTGATTATGCCGGTGCACCGGATAACAAAGGCTGGGTAATTTTGAATCGAGTGGAAGTTTTTGGTGGATCTTTGCCGATGTTACAACCTCCGCCAACCGCAACGCCCTTAATTACCAAAACGATTGACCCAACCCTGGCGGCGCAATTTATCATCACTGCCATCCCCAGTCGTTTGCCGACTTTCACCGAGCCGCCTGCTTTGCAGATTGCAACTTACCCGGCTACCGTTGGGGGTACGACGACAGCGGGCATACCGATTGGTTATGTGATTGTGGCATTGGCTGGCCTTGGTTTATTCCTGACTCTCCTGGCTGTCTTGCGTCGTGGCTGAGCTGTCGGGGTGTTCTGTCCGGCTATACTTTGCGATGCGAGCAAGAGAGCTGAAAAGCGAATTAGCTTTTTCTAACGTTTCAAGTTTTGCTTCCATTGCCCGATAGCCCTCGTCGAAAAGAATCTGATTATCAATTTTTTGCAACAAACCATATTGACCGACAATCGGTTTGACAACTACGTCAGGCTTGTGCAGTTGGATAATTAATTCGCTGATTTGACTGGTTACGATATCGATTGAGGCAACCATGTGGCGCATAACATCACCAAAAGAGGTCTTTGATACCGTTTTTATCAGCGGCTCATACATACCTGTATCAAGCGGAAATTGAACATCATTAATACTAAAATCTTGCGGGACATGATGTAAAACTACTGCTACAATTGGCGTGCTGCCGTTTAGGTCTCTTGCCGGTGCAACCGGAACTTGGTCGGCAAGTCCGCCGTCGACCAAAAGCAATTCACCCTGACTGGGGAAAACTCCCGGTAGCGCAATCGTGGAAAGAATCGCCTGAATCACATCCCCTTTAGAAATAATAACTTCTTCGCCAAGTTTGAGACTGAAAGTGGATGCGACAAAGGGGGTTGGAAGATTTTCAATGTTTTTGTCCTTCAAGTAAGGTTCGAGTGCAGCTTTGATTCCGGTATTGGCAAGCAGACCATCGCTTTTTTCCCAGACGGAGGGTCTGAAACCACTTTCGGTGAAAAATTTGTCTACCACCGGCAGTAATTCTTTTGGTTGATAGCCGGCAGCAATTAGTGCGCCAAACAATCCACCTGCGCTGGTTCCGGCAATGCCATTGATTTTGTAATTATGATCGAAGAGGCACTGGACAACTCCGAGATGTGCCACACCGCGGATTCCACCGCCACCTAAAGCCAGATTTACTTCTTTTAGCATCATTCACCTCATGCTTTAAGTTTATCAGAAGCTGTAAGACTAATAATTAAAAAAATAGCTCGTGTCAGCAAAAAAACAAACAATGCCATTGAAATTCATGCTTATATACAAGATACTGTGCGGTCAGCCAATCGTAACCCGGTTTTTCCCCGATCGACGAACCGGGATGGGGGCTATCCGGACGTCAAGAGTACCTTTATGAGCTTTAGCTGCGTCTCCTCGCCATAGGCTTTTAAAGGTGTTATTTCTAAATTCTGGAGCAAAGCGGGCGAGTTCCCCTTGATGCAAAATTTAATAGATTGACATATTTAATCATGTATTCTCAACCGTACGGACGGGGTTCTATAGCACCCGATGCGAAGCGAGCGGTGTATCTC